>CAILUD010000204.1 GCA_903837285.1 uncultured Bacteroidota bacterium
AAGAATAACCATAAACAAGATATTTTGTGTCAATACCAATAAAAGTAACTACTGCCTCATCTGTTCTATAAAAAACTCCAAGAGAAAGTACATCATGGAATGTTGATTTAATTCCTGCATCAGCCTGATAAAATCCCTTTTCTGTCATTTTAAAAAGTACAGATGGTTCCAGTTTTACAGTTTTTCCAATTAAAAACTGATAACCTGCATTTAAAATGTGATGACGAACTCTTTTGTTTTCTATTTCACTATTGTTAAGAAAACTAACACTTCTACCAAGTAATTGATAAATGCCATAATTAAGATAAAATTTATCGGGTCTGTATAAAGCAACTCCAAAAGCAGCATCTGGAACAATAATACTGTTTTCTGCATTATTAATTACTTCGTCATCAATATCTGCAACAATAAATGCATCTTTTTTAAGGCTATATTGAGATAATAGTCCAGAAAGTCCAAAAGAAAGTCTTGTGCCTTTTTTGCCAACAGGTAAATGATAAGCATATGTAGCCTCTGCACCAAATTGTCCACTTAATCCAGAATTGTCATAACTGATTTTACCTCCTACCCCAACTCTTTCAGAAACTAGAGAGTGCCCAGTAGCCGATTGCATACTAGGAGCACCCTTAAATCCCGACCAGCTTTGTGAGTACGCGGTTGAAAGAAAAATATATGGTTTTGTGCCAGCACAAGCAGGGCTTTGCAAATAATTGTTCAAATGAAACATTTGATATGAATTTATTTGCTGGGCAGACATATTTGTTGCGATTCCTGCTAACATAAAGAAAAACAAAATATTCTTCATGATATATAGTTTTATTTTTTTCATAATTATTTAAGAATTTTTACAGGGCCAGTGTAAGGAGGATAATTCCCCAGATTAAGATTTACAACATAATAATAATCTCCGCTATCTAACAAGCTACCTTCAAACTTGCCATCCCATGAATTATCATATCCGTTGCTTTTTGTATAAACCAATTTCCCCCAGCGATTAAAAACTTTAACCTCTGCATTTGGATAAAGATGGATGTTTTTAATTTCCCATTTATCATTTTTACCGTTTCCATCGGGTGTTACAACATTATAAATTGTTATGCAATCACAATCTTTCATTCCCACATGAAAATTTCTTGTAATATAACAACCTTTAGAATCTGTAACAGTAATGCTATATTTTCCAGAATCAAGATCACTGATTTTTGTGTCAGTTGATCCGTTTGACCACAAATATGTAAATGGAGATAATCCGTTTTCTATATTTAGAATTCCAAGAAAACCATCATGATTGTCGCGACAAGAAACATCCTGACTATCTGCAATAAGCATTAGTGACTGAAAAGGCTCTTCTATTCCTATGGTTTCTATTCTCGGGCAACTGTTAAAATCTCTAACGGTAACGGTGTATAAACCTACTTTAAGAAAATTATTCTGACTCGTTGTTAAGCCATTTGACCATGCATAAGTATACGGTGGCGTTCCTCCGTCAGGCATAATGTTAACCCAGCCTGCACTATCGCCTTTACAAATATTATGGAAATAAGTTTTATTTAATGAAACTGGTGAACTAGGCTGATGTATATCTACAATTTTTGATATAGCACAACCCAACCCAGAATTATCAGTAACTACAATTTGATATCTACCTGCAACAACGCTCCAAACAAAATTAGTAGTGTCAATGTTGGTAATCATAGTATCAACTCTTGCGCTATCAATTTTCCATATTTGAAAATAAGCATCCCAAAGTAATGGATACATTATACCTTGGTAAAAGCCAAATCCATTCTGAGGAGTTATATTAATAGTGCCAGTTGCTGAGTAGCATAATGCATTAGTAATAGTATCAACTGTCGTTATTTGATAAAGTGCATTTAATGCCACTGTATCAACCAATGTTAAACCGGCGCTATCAATAGCCTGAACAACATATTGCCCATCAGATAAACCATTAAGGTCTTCTTGTGTGGAAATTAAACCCCCGTTGTGGTACCATGAAATTGAATATGGTAACGTGCCACCAGATACAGTAAGGTTAATAGTACCATTATTGTAATTATAACAAGTTGGTTGAGTAGTGGAAAATGAAAAGCTTAGTTGCGACCAGCTATTACTCAATATTCCAAAAAATAAAATCAGAGTTATTAAAATCCTATTCATAGGGTAATTGTTTTTAAATGCCAATAAATTTTAGTTTTTCTAAGATAGAAATTCAAAAATACAAAATTTGATGAAAGAAAATTATAGAATGTAAATTTTTTATACACAATTATTAAAACAGTATCATTACTTTTTTGTAGATTTGATTTAATATTAACTTTTTTAAAATAAATATAATGAAAAAATTAATCGCAGAATTTATCGGAACACTTTGGTTAGTTCTTGGCGGATGTGGGTCTGCAGTATTAGCTGCAGCTTATCCCGAATTAGGAATTGGATTTGTTGGGGTAGCAATTGCATTTGGTTTGACCGTTGTTACAATGGCATATGCAATCGGACATATTTCTGGTTGTCACTTAAATCCCGCAGTCTCAATTGGATTATGGATAGCTGGCAGATTTGATAAAAAAGAATTACTACCATATATTGCTGCTCAGGTATTAGGTGGAATAGCAGGTGCAGGAATATTATATGTAATCGCCAGTGGAAAAGCAGGTTTTGAAATTGGTGGTTTTGCCGCTAATGGATATGGCGAACATTCACCTGGTGGATATAGTATGCTTGCTGCATTGGTTACTGAAGTAGTAATGACATTTATGTTTTTAATTATAATTTTAGGAGCAACGCATTCTAAAGCTCCAAAAGGTTTTGCAGGATTAGCAATTGGATTAGGACTGGTTCTTATTCATTTAATTAGCATTCCAGTAACAAATACATCAGTAAACCCAGCACGAAGTACTAGTCAGGCAATATTTGCAGGCGATTGGGCAATTGGTCAATTGTGGTTGTTCTGGGTAGCACCAATAGTTGGAGCCATTTTAGCTGGATTAGTCTATAAATTGATTTCGCCAGAAAAATAATAAGCAAGCAAATAGTTCATTTGAACTTTAAATGTGTTTCCCAATTCCTAGGTATATGACTCACAGACATAAATTAGTTATTATTTCCTTTTTTTGTTTTCATTCCTATTTACACTAATTTAGTAGCATAAATTTTTGATGAATGAAACCAAATAAAAAGAATATTCCAAAGGCTCCGGTTAAAGAAATTGTTCAAAAAGACAATGTTGCTACAATTAGGATAATGTCTTTTACTATACTGTTTCTTTCCTTTTTTGTTTATGCTAATACTTTTAAAAACGGATATGTACTTGACGATTTTTCGGTAATAAAAGAAAACTGGGTTGTAAAACGTGGGGTGGAGTCAATTCCAACTATATTTAAAACTTCTTATCGATATGGTTATTGGAGCTCTGCCGATGATTTGTATCGCCCTTTATCGCTAGTAATGTTTGCCACCGAATGGCAATTGTGGCCAGATAACCCAAAGGCAGGTCATATTATTAGTGTATTACTTTATTCTTTAGCATGTATGCTTTTATTTTTAACATTGAGAAAAATATTTTATAAATTTAATGTCTTTCTGCCATTTATTGCTACTTTAATTTTTGCACTTCACCCAGTACATACCGAAGTTGTTGCAAATATTAAGAGTCGCGATGAAATTTTAAGTTTCTTTTTTCTGGTACTTACACTATTGTTTTCAGTTCTCTATGCAAATACCACAAAAAAGACTCGGTGGCTTGGTTTTATTTATCTCCCTTTGGGCATAACAGTATATTTTTTAGCATTTCTTTCAAAAGAAAGTGCCATAACATTTTTAGCAGTAATTCCTCTTGTTATTTATTTTTTTACTGATGCCACTATTCGAAAAAATATATTTATAACAAGTGTTATGCTAATACCAGCATTAATATTTCTTGCAATAAGAGCAAAGGTATTAGCAAATCAGCCCGAAATGGCTTTTGTGTCAAGTGTAGATAATTTATTGGTTGCGGCACCTGACTTTATAACAAGATACGCAACTGCTATAAAAATAATCGGGAAATATATTTGGTTGCTTATTGTTCCATATCCATTAGCTAGTGACTATTCGTTTAATCAAATTCCAATTGTGGGATGGGGTAATATTTGGGTTATTATTTCTTTTGTTATACTAATTGCAATGGCAGTAATTTCTTTCTGGAAATTTAAAACAAAACATATTTTAGTGTTTTCTGCACTTTTCTTTTTTATAACAATGTCTCTTTATTCAAATATATTAATGCTAATAGGTTCCTCGTTTGGTGAAAGATTTTTGTTTATTCCTTCATTAGCATTTAGCATTGCAATTGCATGGCTAATTTTCAAATTGTTAAAAATGCAAATTGAAAGTTCGGTAGTAACAAAACCCTCAATCTTCTTTAAAGCTAATAGCATTGCTTTAGCTATATTAATACCTGTTACTATAGTATATTCTGGCGAAATTGTTTTGCGTAATAAAGACTGGAATTCAAACCTGTCGCTATATTCTGCAGACGTTGTTAAGTCTCCAAATAGTGCGCACATGCGATATTATTATGGCCTTGTTTTAATGAAAGATAAAGCATTAAATAAAGAAGCAAAAGTTGAGTTTCCTCAATTTTTAGATTCTGCAATAGTGCAATTTACTATTGCAGCTAAAATAGTACCCACTTTTGCCGATGCATACGACCAGATTGGCCTTGCGTATTACCGTAAAAACATGAATGATTCTGCATTAAAATATTACCAGCTTGCTTTAGATCGTAATCCTACAAAGTCCATTACATATAGCAATATGGGTGTAATATATTTTAATAACAAACAATTTGAAAAAGCACTTGAAGTTTATGAAAAAGCAGTAAAATACGATCCTGCATTTTCTGATGCATGGATGAATCTTGGAAGTACATTAGGTACATTGGGTAAAGGGAATGAAGCAATAAATGCTTTTAAAAAGTGTGTAGAATTTAATCCTCAGAATGCATTGGCTACATATTTTATAAGTCTTACATATAAAGGAATGGGTGATGAAGCAAATGCCAAAATTTATTTAGATAAAGCAGCACAGTTAGATTCTAAGTATTTGCAACCACAATAAATAATTTATTGTTTATATCACAAGCGAGGACGCTTGTGATAGTTTTTTTCTAAATTAATTGAAAGATGAAAAAGAAGGATTGCCAATTTTGACTCCTGCTTCATCCCAGGATGTTTGTCTGATATTTTTGTCGTTACTAAAAATAATTTCAGATTTTTTTACTCCTGTTTTGTAAAAGAAAATACTGGCACCATCTTTTAAACCAGCTTTATAAACACAATATCTTTTTTTGTTTCCGTTTTCGTAAAACCAAATCCACTCACCATCACGTAAACCATTTTTAATACTTCCGCCCATGCCCAACTTGCCACTTGGAAAAGTTGTAACACATTGACCTGTATAAGGAGTTTTAGAACCTTGTTCGTAAAAAATGCCATCTCTTTCTTCTAAATCAGCATAATTAATCTTTTGCTGACTAAATGCTGAAAATTGAAGAAACAAAAAAGCTATAAAAAGAAACTTATACATATTTAAAATTTATTTTTCTGGTTTTTATACGCTAATTATATAAAACTTGTTGCACTACTGTTTAAGATTGTCATTATCAATACTGTTATCCGCTAATAGAAAATGATTTGAATGTTTTGAATTCCTTATGCTCCAATTAAGTTCATAGCCAATTAGCAAAACCAAAGCATTAAAATATAACCAAATTAACAGAACAATTAGTGTACCTATACTTCCATAAATTTTATTATATTGTCCAAAATGATTTACATAATATGAAAAACCTAAAGAAATAACCATACATAAAATAGTTGCTAACGAAGAGCCGGCAGAAATAAATCTGAATTTTGATTTTCGTGCAGGAGCTAAATAATAAAGTAACGAAATTGCAAAAAAGAATGCAAGTATAACAATTAACCACTTACCAAAAACGATTAAATAATAAATAATATTTTCTTTAATTATTTCATGAGAAATTAAATAACCAAAAGCTTTTTGACTAAAAACTAATAACCCTATTGCTAAAGTTAAAAGAACTGAAAGTAAGAATAAAAGAATAAGTGAAATGCCACGACATTGTAGCCAATTTCTGCTTTCTGTAACAAATTGCGAAGCATTAAAAGCTGCGATTAAAGCATTTATTCCATTGGTCGAAAAATATAATGCAGTTATAAAACCAAATGAAAGTAATCCAGTTCGCTTATTCATAACCGTGTCAAGAATTGTACTCCTTATTGAAAGATATGCATTTGTTGGCATAACATCTTGCAAAATTCTTAATAATTCCTGAGGTAAATTATCAATAGGTATGTAAGCAATTAGAGAGAAGAAAAAAATAAGTGCCGGAAAAATTGCTAGAAATAGATTGTATGCAATAGAAGATGCTCTTACAGTTAATGCTCCCTTATTTAAACTCTGAACAAAAAATTTTCCTACAGAATAAAGAGGTTGTTTATCGAAACCCGGAAGTGTAAAACTTTTAATTTTTTCAACCAAAGTTGAAGGCAACGAAGAAACAATATTTTGCTTTATGTTTTTAAGAGGCATCTTATTTTACTGCTTTTAGGCTTAAATCAAGACTTCTTACGTGGTGAGTTAAGGCGCCAACACTTATAAAATCTACTCCACATTCTCCGTATTCTCTTAAATTATCAATTGTAATTCCACCGCTTGATTCGGTCTCGAATTTTCCATTTATTAATTCAACTGCAAATTTTGTATCATCTATTGTGAAATTATCAAGCATAATGCGATCAATTTTGCCATAATTTATAATTTCTTTAACATCTGCAATTGTTCTTGCTTCTATTTCAATTTTAAGGTTTTTATTTTTTTCTTTTAGATATTCGTTGACTCTTTCAATTGCCTTTATATTTCCTCTTGCAAAATCAATATGATTATCTTTTATTAATATCATATCATACAAACCAATTCTATGATTTACTCCACCACCAATTCTTACAGCTTCTTTTTCAAAAAATCTAAAACCAGGAGTTGTTTTGCGGGTATCAAGTATTTTGGTTTTTAAACCTTTTAGTTCGTTAACGTATTTATTTGTTTGAGTGGCAATTCCGCTCATTCGTTGCATCACATTAAGAACTAGTCTTTCGGCTTGAAGTAAAAGCGAAGAGTTACCTTCAACATAAAAAGCGATATCGCCAATATGGCAATAATCGCCATCTTTTTTTAAAATTTCGAATTTAAATTCTTTATCAAATTGCTTGAAAATTAATTGTGCAATTTCAATTCCTGCAATTATTCCAGATTCTTTAACTAGTAATTTTGCTTTTCCTTTTTGGTTAGCCGGGATACAAGCTTGAGAAGTGTGATCGCCGTCGCCAATATCTTCTAAAATTGCATTTTTAATAAACGCATTAAGCCATAACTCATTCATTACCACTTTCGATACGAAGTTGTTGAATAACCTGAGTAACGCCCTGAAGTTTAAGGAATAAAGAAACTCTGTAAGTTCCAGTAGATGTAACTAAATTTCCTATTACATATTTAGATCCTTCTT
The DNA here is from genome assembly GCA_903837285.1 of uncultured Bacteroidota bacterium. GTDB lineage: Bacteria > Bacteroidota > Bacteroidia > Bacteroidales > GWA2-32-17 > GWA2-32-17. Next base: position 7,565 of record CAILUD010000204.1, read on the forward strand.
TTCCACCCTGATGCATAACAGTGAAATTTGAAGGTATATTTTTTCCAAAAAATTCTTTTAAAATAATTTCTGCCTGAGTTTTGCTGTAAATATCTTGCTTGTCAATTATTGTAAGATCGATATTAGAATTGAAATATTTAGCCAGTTCTTTTGCATTTCCAGATTTAAGTGCACTAACAACACCATCTGGAAGGTCGCCAGCAAATACAGTTTGAAAATTTCCAAAGAATATTGCTAAACCGATAATTACCGAAATAAGATGTAACTTTTTCATCTGTTTATCCTTTATTTTGTTTAGTCATAAATAATCATTTTTAAAATTTACTTATGGCTATTTCATTTTATTCGTTTATTTTGTGAGAAATATGTGACTTCAAAAATTAAACCACAACTATTCATTTTAGTGATATAATAATCAAAATTCACTCTGCAAGTTAAAAAAAATAAAATAAAAAAGGATTTTATATGAAGATTGTGTTATTGGTATTTGGAAAAACTGATGAAGATTTTGTGAATGAGGGAATAAGACATTTCGAAAAACGATTAAAATCTTTTTTCCCTTTTGAAATGGAAATTATAAACGAACCAAAATTACATGGTAAGTTAGACATTAAGAGACAGATGGATGATGAAGCAAAATTATTTGAGTTAAAAATAAAAGATACTGACGAAGTTATCTTATTAGATGAAAACGGAACTCATTATTCTTCAGAAAGTTTTGCTGTTAAAATGGAAGCGATGATGAATACCGGTAAAAAAAGAATTGTTTTTATTGCAGGAGGAGCATATGGATTTTCGCCAGAAATGAAAAAAAAAATCACCAATAAAATATCGTTATCAAAAATGACGTTTACACACCAAATGGTAAGGTTAATTTTTATAGAGCAGTTATATCGATCCGCAACAATTTTAAAAGGTTTGCCGTATCATCATAAATAATTCAATTCTTTCTATCTTTGATTTGATGAGAAAAATTCCTTTTAAATTCTGGTTTATAGTTTTTTTTATTTCGCTGGTTGCTGGAATCGCTGGCGAATATCTTATTTCTCATACTTATCTTGAGAGCATTAATGTTACCACTTTTTCAGAAAAACTTCAAAAACAAAGAAATGATTTAAAAATTCAAATTGAAGAATTTTCTAAAAAGATTAAAGAAAAAGGAATTGATAAATTTTTGCCAGATGCTTTTAGCGATTATTCAAAAAAACTTGCTAATTCAGGTTTGTATTTATATGTTTATAAAAATCAAAAGTTAGTTTTTTGGAGTGATAATTCTTTTATTATCGAAGATTGGCAATTCCTGGGTGATACACTTCAGCCTGTTGCGTTTGTAAATAATGCCTGGGTGGTAACAGAACAACGAACAATAAATGAAATTAAACTTGTTGGTTTTGTTTTAATTAAAAACGATTTCCCTGTAGAAAATAAGTTTTTAAAAGATAATTTTAATCCTATCTTAAATGTTACTGGAGATTTTAATGTCTCGGTAGCACCTCAACGTTCGGGCTTTCAGATTAAAGATGATAAGGGAAATTTTTTATTCTCGTTACTACCTAAAGGCGGATTTCATTTAACAGAATCTCATGGCTGGGTTCCTTCATTATTTTATTTGTTAACTTTTATTTGTTTATTGTTTGGAACAACAAAATGGATAAGATCTGTTTCATTAAGGAATAAAAATATTATGATACTATTTATTTCTTTAATGTTATTGTCATTCCGAGCTATAATGATGTTCTTTAAATTTCCTCATGTTTTATATTCATTGGAGTTCTTCGGACCAGGTGCATATGCATCTTCAGCTATTTTACCATCACTAGGAGATGTTTTTCTAAATGCGATATTACTTTTTTATTTAGTATTACTTTTTTACAGAGAATTTACTACATTAACCTTTTCTAGATATGCATCAAAACCTAAGGTATATTTAATATTGTGGATTGGAGTAAGTGTTGTTTCTTCTTATTTTATAGTTTTAATTGCAAGAAGTTTAATACTTGATTCAAATATCTCATTTCTTATTTATAATATATTAGATATTGATGTTAACAGTATAACTGCTTTTGCAATTTTAACATTACTTTTTGCATCAAAGTTTTTTATATTCGATAAAACAATAATAATTTTACGAAGATGGTTTTCATATAAGGAAGTAGTTGCGTGGTTTATAATACCCGAATTATTGATTTTTATTATAACTTTTTTTGTTCAGGAATATAAAGAATTGTATTCGTTGTTATTTGTAATCACAGGTTTTTCTGTGCTTGCATTTTTTAGATTTTCAAATAAAAGCTTTGGATTTTACAAATATGTACTATTGTTATTTCTCACAGCGATTTATTTTACAGTTTTTACATTACATTATAATAATATAAAATCACTTAATGTCAGAAAAGTTGTTGCAATTGGATTATCAAACGAACGTGATTTAGTAGCTGAAATGTTGCTTGACGATTTACAAAAGAAAATTGTTGAGGACAAAACAATATCAGAATTGGCAAGAAAGCCACTTGATAAAAGAGTGCAAATTTTTCAATATCTGCGTGATAATTATTTTTATGGTTTTTGGACAAAATATGATATTCAGACTACGGTTTGCACTTCTTATGATAATCTTAAAATTGAGCAAACTGGTGAGTTTTATGGTTGTTTTGATTATTTTGATAAAATTGTAAATGAACAAGGCGTAAAAATTCCTGGCACTAATTTTTATTTTGTAGATAACGAAAAAGGCATCATTAGTTATTTAGGAATTCTTACTTTTGAACCCAAGGGACTCGATTCTTTAAGTACCAGGTTATTTGTTGAATTAGATTCTAGATTATTAAATCAGGAGTTAGGATACCCAGAATTACTTTTAGATAAAAAAGTTAGTGATGCTAATATTGCAAAAAAATATAGTTACGCTAAATATAGAAACGGAAAACTTTTAACTAAAAACGGAGATTTTGAATATAGATTCTCTTTAAATGTATATAATGTTCCAAATCAAGAATTTTATGTTAAAAATAGAGATGGATACGAGCATTTGTTTTATAAATCGGATAAGAATAATACTATTGTTTTAAGTATTCCTGCTCCAAACTTATATGATGTTATAATTGCGTTTTCATATACAATTGTATTGTTTTTTATATTGTTTTTTATATTTGTTTTAATAAGAAATGCAAATAGGTTCAGTCTTAAATTTTCTTTAAATATTCGTTCTCGTATTTTAGCTTCTTTCATCTCTGTATTGGTGTTATCATTTATATTGATTGGCAGCGGGACGGTATACTACATTATATCAAAGTATGAAAAAAAGAATTTCGAGAATATTTCTGAAAAAATGCAATCTGTATTAGTAGAGCTAAATAATAATATTGGCAAAGAAGAAAAATTACTACCGGAACAAAAAGATTTTATAACATCGTTACTTATTAAGTTTTCTAATGTCTTTTATTCTGATATAAATTTATACGACAGTAATGGTAAGCTCTATGCTACTTCCAGACCGGAAGTATTTAATAAAGGCTTTGTAGGAAATTTAATGAATTCAGATGCGTATTATAACATTACTTACCAATATAAGCCTGAAGTAGTTTTAGAAGAACACATAGGTGAGTTAAAATATTTATCTGCTTATGTTCCATATTATAATGCAAAGGGCAAAGTAATAGCTTATCTTAACCTTCCTTATTTTACAAGACAAAATAATCTTACCCGTGAAGTATCTTCGTTTGCAATTACACTTGTAAATATTTATTTAATTTTAATTTTGTTAGCAATGTCGATTACATTTTTTATAACAAATGGGTTAACAAGACCATTGCTAATGTTGCAGCGTAAATTCAGAGAAATTGAGTTGGGAAAAAAGAATGAACCAATTGTTTATAAGCGAATGGATGAGATAGGATCTCTGGTAAGCGAATACAACAGAATGTTAGAGGAGCTTTCGAGTTCGGCAGAAATACTGGCAAAATCGGAAAGAGAAATTGCCTGGCGCGAAATGGCAAAACAAATTGCACATGAAATAAAGAATCCGCTTACTCCAATGAAACTTAGCGTTCAGCATTTACTTCGCTCATATAACGATAAAACACCAGGATGGGAGACTCTGGTCGAAAAAATGGGTAAAACATTGATTGAGCAAATTGATGCTCTTTCTACAATTGCTTCTGAATTTTCATTATTTGCAAGGCTTCCATCACCGGTAATTGAACGAATTAATCTTGTAGAAAAAGCTCAGAGTATTGTTCAGTTATATAAGCAAAGCGATAATGTGAATATTGTTTTTGAAAATCATAACATTGATGAAATTTATGTTAATGCAGATAAAGAGCAAATGTTACGTGTGCTTACTAATCTTGTTAAGAATGCTATACAGGCTATTCCAATTGGTAAGGAAGGCTTGGTAAAAGTTGAGACATTAAATTATTCTTCATTGGCTATTGTTAAGATTTCAGATAACGGAACCGGAATTACAGATGAAGTACAGAAAAAACTATTTAACCCTAATTTTACAACAAAATCAAGTGGAATGGGCTTAGGTTTAGCAATGGTTAAAAATATGGTTGAAGGAATGGGTGGGAAAATACAATATGTTACAAAAGCCGGAGAAGGAACTACTTTCTTTGTTGAATTACCTTGTGTTGATTAATATATTTATATGGAAATAATTAAAATTAAAGAAGCAAAATCATCTAATTCTGTAGCATTAGAAATGCTCGAAAAACAGGATTTAAAAGAAGGAACTGTAATTTGGGTCGAAAACCAAACAAATGGCAGAGGACAAAATACTAATGTCTGGGAAAGTGAACCTGGTCAAAATTTAACAATATCCATAATTTTGCGACCAACATTTTTAAAACCCGAAAATCAAGCCTATTTGTCAAAAATTGTTTCGCTTGCACTTGCCGATTATGTTGGACTATTTTGCTCTGATGTTTCTGTTAAATGGTTTAACGATATTTTTATTAAAGATAAAAAAGTAGCTGGCATTTTAATAGAAAATACATGGGTTGGACAAAAGCTAAATGCAGCTGTAATTGGTATTGGACTTAATCTTAATCAGGAAAAATTTCCTGATAGTTTATCAAATGCAGTATCATTAAAAATGATGACTGAAGTTCCTTTTATTTTAGAGGAAAGTTTAAAACTACTGTATGGTTTAATAATTACACGATATGAACAACTAAAAGATTCAGAATTTAACAATATAGACATAAAATATAATTCACTATTATATAAATCCGGAAAAGAATCTTCATTTGTTAAGGATGGCGAAATATTTAAAGCTGTAATTATAAAAGTTGAACCCAATGGGCATATTCAGTTAAAACATAGTGATGGTAGGGTAGCTAGTTATGGGATGCATGAGGTAAGAATGATATAATTAAAAATATTATTCATATTTGGCATGAAATTTTTATATGTATGATTAAATAATTCATATAAATAAGTTGCTGCAGTCTTATGAAAAAAATACAATTATTTACTATATTATCCTTTAGCGGACTAATTGCTTGCAATAATCCAGAAACCGATTCAGTAAAATTGATTCTAAATAAAAATACTATTCCAATTCAAAATGATAAGATTGAAGTATTAACAAATGAAAATATTATAAAACCTGATTCTACTAAAAACGAAAGTGCTACTGTATTTTCGGTAAATGAACAAACAAAGAAAAAAAGAGATAAGAAACCAGAAGAGGTGGATTTCTTGACCGAAGCTGTTAAACGTGAAGAGCAAAACTATATCATTCCAGGATTTGTTAGAAATGTCTTTATTAAAGATGGAAATAACTATCAATTTAAAAGGGTAGTCAAACAAAATGAAGATCGCAGAGTTGGCTGTAGTGGAGGTGGAAATGAATTATCTTTTACTATTAAAAATCCAGCTGATACTTTTTTGATTGAAACCGAAATGTTGAAAACGTTAAATTTCAAGTATCATATAAATGGGGGACTATACTGGGAAGATGGAGAGTGTCCATATAAAGGAAAAGTAAAGGGAATGTTATTACCTGACAATACTTGGCAAATCGAAATTAACGTATGGATTAAAATGACAGATTTGCAATTAAATAAAGAGATTGAAAGGCAAATAATAATAAATGATAAATTCAGACCGTGAATAATTTGTGTTATTTAAATAAAAGACAGGCAGCAACTATCACAATGTTAGAATTTAGTAATCTGTTATTGGCAATTTGATATGAATAACAATTTAGCGGTTTCTAGTCCCACAGAGTCTCCTGAAAGGGACTCTATGAAATAATAACCAGAATGATCCAATCCTGCTTGGGACATTATAGATATCATGAACATTGTTAGGAATAGCACAAGCGGACGCTTGCACTAAATGTTTAAGTTATTATGAACATTGTTGCCTTCTAAATTCTGCACAAATAATTGCAGTTGCAGTTGCAACATTTAGCGATTCACTGGTTGGGGAATTGGATTGAAAAGGTGGAATGTAAAGTTGCTTTGTTAAAACTTTTAAAACTTCTTTAGAAATACCGTTACCTTCACTTCCCATAACAATAATCCCATTGTTATTGAGTTTTTGTTTGTAAATGTTTTCGCCAGTTAAAGTTGTTCCGTAAATTGGCAAAGAAGTTTCTGATTGTAATTTGTTAAAAAACTCTGGAAGTGAAAAATAATGTACATTAACTCTTGCAAAAGCACCCATTGTTGCCTGAATAACTTTTGGGTTATATAAATCGGCAGTTGCAGGACTTGCAATAATATTTTTAATCCCAAACCAATCGGCAATACGAATAATAGTTCCTAAATTACCTGGGTCCTGGATGTCATCAAGTGCAAGAGTTAAAGAATTTTTTAAATCATCAAAATGCAGCTTTTTGTCAGGTATAGTACAAACAGCCAATACCTTTTGTGGCGTTTTTTGAAAAGAAATTTGTTGCAGTTCTTTTTCAGTTACTTCAAATATTTCGGTTTTTGGAAGTTTTTTATTTTCGTTAAGCCAATCTTTAACAGCAATTAAATATTTTATACTGAGTTCTGATTTAATAATTTCTCCAACTATTTTATGGCCTTCGGCTACAAACAGATTATTCTCAACTCTGTATTTTTTCTGATCGAGCGAACGTATTAGTTTTATGATGGCTTTTGAAAGCATAAGAATTATTTATTTGTCGAAATTAAGAAAAAAATGCATGTTTTTACTAATGATTTGGTAAATTTGGTAAAGATTTCAAACGTTAATATTGTTTTAGAAAATTATTTTACATGAATAAGCTATTGGTATTGTTGTTTTTAATGTTTAGTTGTAATATTATTATTGCTCAAACTAATACAGAAAAAAAGATTAAGCAGTTTGAGGATAAATTAGTTTCTTTCTCTGATAGTCAGAAAGTATATATTCAAAAGTTAGAAAACCTTAAACTTCAGTGGATAAGAGAAGGGATTAAGCAATATGGATTGCCTAAAATAACTGGTGAGGGTATGCTAATAAACCACTCAGCAATGTCGATGTTTTACGACGAAAGGCATGGACAGTCGCAATGGGTAGTTCATATGATATTACCAGATATTAAAACCGGAATTCAGTCGCGAACAAATGATTTTAGAAAAGATTCGATGGTTATTTCGGGTACGCCAGGTAAAGAAGATTATTTTAATACAGGTTATGACAGAGGGCATTTGGCTGCTTCGGCAGATTTTCGATGGTCGAAAAGAGCATTGAGCGAATCGTATTATTATTCAAATATGTCACCACAGAAACCTGAATTTAACAGAGGCAAATGGTCGCAATTAGAAGATTTTGTTCGTCAGTATGTGCTTGAATATAGTGAACCGGTATTTGTTGTTACAGGAGGTTTTTTGACTGATAGTTTAAAGAAAATTGGTAAAGAAAAAATGATTTCTGTTCCAAAATATTATTATAAAATAATTGTTGATTTAGCCGGAAACGATAAAAAAGGAATTGCATTTATTATGCTTAATGGTACCAATACTAAGCCAATAATAAGTTATGCAGTTTCAATAGATAGTGTTGAAAAAGTTACCGGAATTAATTTCTTTGCTTCGTTGCCTGATACATTGCAGGACAGAATTGAGAAAATGAATAATATTGACTCCTGGCTTAACAAAGAGCAGGCAGGTGGAGCAAAACCTTTAGAAGTTGAAGAATTACCTAAAGGGGCAATAAATACAGTTGATGCAGAAAAATTCTATGACCAGAAAGCCACAGTATGCGGAACTGTAGTTGCATCAAGAGTTTTGAAAGATTCAAAAGGAATAGTTTTTAATTTAGATCAAAAGTTTCCTAATCAGATATTTTCATTTACAGTTTGGAAAACTAATGTTGCAAATTTTAGTTATGATCCAGCAGTTGTATTAATGAATAGAAAAATTTGCATTACAGGTAATCTAGAGAAATATAAGGATAAGCCTACAATGGAACTTAAAAATGAAAAGGCTATAGAGTTTTTAGATGATGAAAGAGGAGACTAAAATTTTACTTCCTTTCATGAAATCCGGAATTTATGAAGCCGGTTGTGACGAGGCAGGACGTGGGTGTTTGGCTGGTCCCGTTTTCGCTGCAGCTGTTATCTTACCAAAAAATGTGAATATTGTTGGATTAGATGATTCAAAAAAACTTTCAGAAAAACAACGCTATATTTTAAGAGAAATTATACAAAAAACTGCAATATGTTATGGCGTTACAATGGTTGATAATAATCAGATAGATAAAATTAATATTCTTTGGGCTTCGGTATTAGCAATGCAAAATGCATTAGATAAACTTTCAAAAATACCTAAGCATATTCTTGTTGATGGAAACAGGTTTAAACCATATAAAAATATTGCATATAAATGCGTTGTTAAGGGCGATGAAAAATACCAGTCTATTGCAGCAGCCTCGGTTTTAGCAAAAACTTACCGAGACGATTATATGAAAGAACTTCATGAAAAATTTCCAAACTATAACTGGATTTCAAATAAAGGTTATCCTACAGCAGAGCATGCCGAGGCAATTGCTAAACATGGATTTACACCGTATCACAGAAAAAGTTTTCATTTAAAATCTAGCCAGCTTAAACTTTTTTAATAAAAGTAAAATAAAAAAAGGTTGACACTAATTTCACGAATTATTTTTAGGTTCAAAAATTCGTGAAATTAGTGTCAGAATGTAAACTTGCCTTTATTGTGCTGCCGAAATTTTATCTACTAACTCATTAAGCGCTTTTTCAATTTTACTTTTAACCATAAACTGCATCATTTTTGGCACCTCGGCTTTTAGTGTAAGTTTTAATCTAGTATCGCCTGGTGAAGCTTCTTTAAGTTGAACCCAAAAAAAGAATTGCATTGGAACACTTCCACCTCCGGTATATTTTATTAGTGCAAATGGTTCACGATTTATAATTTTTATTTCCATTGTTCCTGCACCTTCTGCGGTAAAAATACAAGAATCTTCAGTTGCTGTAACATCTTTCACATGTTCGGCAGGTAATAGCGGAACAATTCTGCGAAAATCACTTAATATCCCATAAATGTCTTCAATAGGACGTAATATTTTTCCAACCTTACTTTCAATAACCATCATAAAACTAAAAAATGAATTTGTTAAATATTTATTGAATTGCAAATAAAGTTATTGACTAATAAGTTATTAAGTGCAGCTTGTTTCGTTAAATATATTCTATGCTACAAGTCCTACAGGCGATGCGAAGAGTCAATTTTTATTTTTTCCAATTACCTGGATCGATTCGCCATTCTTTTAAAGTTTCTACTTCAGATTCTGAAACATAACCAGCTGCTACAGCTGTTGTAATTAAAGAAGAGTAATCGCTTAAAGTAACAAGTCGACAAGCAAAATGAGCAAAATTATTTATTGCAGTAGGGAATTCGTAGGTGAAAATTGCAACCATGCCAACCACTTTGCAGCCAGCATCACGAAGGGCTTCAACAGCTTTTAAACTACTTCCACCGGTTGAAATAAGATCTTCAATTACAAGAACGGTTTGTCCTTTTTCAACTACGCCTTCAACAAGATTTTCCATACCATGTTTTTTTGCTTCGGAACGAACATAAACAAATGGTTTATTTAATTCCTGAGCAATTAATACCCCTTGTGCAATTGCCCCTGTTGCAACACCAGCGATAACATCAACATCGGGGAATTCTTTTTTTATAACTGCAACAAAACTGTCGCGAATATAATTTCTAACTTCTGGATAAGATAATGTTTTGCGATTATCACAGTAAATTGGAGATTTCCATCCCGATGCCCATGTAAATGGATTTGACGGGCTCAGTTTAATTGCTTTTATTTGTAATAAGTATTCAGCAACTTTTTGATTAATGTTTTCCATATGGCTCAATATATTATTTATTATTTAGATAGAAGTTTTATAATCTCAAATAATTTAAAATTTGATAATTTTTCTGAAAGTAATTTCAGGCAGCCCGAAGATATAATAAAAATTGCAAAAGATTTTGAATCTGATTACAAAAAAAAATATTTTTGTTTTTTTACAAAAGATATTGAAAATGCATTTAATGAATTTAAAAAGAATGTTATTGTAATTGAAGCTGCTGGAGGCATAGTTAAAAATTTTAATAATGATATTCTTGCAATTTTCAGATTAGGGAAATGGGATTTGCCTAAAGGAAAGATTGAAGAAAGTGAGACGCCCGAAGATGCCGCTTTAAGAGAAATTTCAGAAGAGTGTGGAATTAATGGGCATGTACTTATAAAAAAAATATGCGATACTTACCATACTTATAAAATGAACGGGAAAATGGTTTTGAAAAAAACTTATTGGTTCGAATTTAGTATTGATGGAGTTCCTGAGTTAAGTCCGCAAACAATTGAAAATATTGAAGAAGCTTGCTGGGTAACAAAAGATGATTTTAAAAAGAAGCTTGAGAATTCATATCCTTCAATAAGGCAGGTAATAAGTGAGTTTGAAAGTTTGTAAGTAGAAAGTCAAGGAACAAAAGTTAAAAACAAAGTCGAGGTCAAGTTCGAGTAGAAGGTTAATAAGTTATTCGTTAAAAGTTCATTGTTCTATGTTTAATGTTACAGGGTGGTGTTCGTTTTCTAAAAGTGATCTTTGGCAAGTATAAAAGTGTAGGGATGAATATTAATTAATGTGAATTGTTTTTTTTATTCTAAATCTCTATATAGTTTGTGGTAAATTAGTATTCGACCTCGATTGGGCCGCATCTCTCATGTTTTTATTGTTATCAATACGGATTCATGGAAGATTATTTTTTTAATCCCAGAGGGATTAAATGTTTATAGAATAACAAAAAATAATATTTTCGAATCCTTAGGAGTCGTATGTTTTTTATATTTGCAGAAAATAATTTAAAATATAACAAATTAAAAGAAAGCTCTCATTTGCACGGTGCCTATATGCACAGCTTTTGCATCCTGTGAAATTCTTCCGTTGTATGAAATGCTTATTTGAAGAGAATTTGATAAATCACGTTGGTATTGAACAACCCATGTTGCATTGTTGCCTGCAAGTAGTCCTTCTAACATTTCGTAACCTAAAGATGAAGTCGTTGTTCCTTTAAAATTTATTTTAATATAATCGGCTTTTAAAGAAATGTTACCTTTTTCAACAACGTTGTATCTGATTTCTAATCCTGCATTTGTAAGATTGGCAGTTTCAATACCAGATATATTTATTTTGTTAGTGTATTTACTGTTTAATGTAAACCTAAGTGAATTTGATGGTTGATAGCTTAGGGAAAGATCACCAGATTTCAGGTCAAGTTTAAAGTTTCTATTACTGAAATATTCTGACGAAAAGGATTTGATACCGGTTGATCCAGCGCTAACAATACTAATTTCCTGACTAATATTCCATCTTAGTTTTATTGTGTGTTGTGTTAAATTGCGAATGTCAATTCCATTAAGTAATAATAAACTGCCCTGAACATCCTGATAAAGATAATCTAAACCAAAAACTGTATTTGTGCGATTGAATGATAGTGTGTTACGAATATTTTTGTTTTCCGAAAGACTAAGGGAGTCGGCAACAATTCCTGGAAAAGGAATAATACGTTGTGTCAGATCGTTTGATTTATGTTTATTGTCGACATTATATGCAAGCTGGTTTGAGAAACGGGAAAGTAATTTTTTAATTCCTTTTTTATTTCCCCAAACTGATTCGGGTTTTAAATTAACAACTTGTGTAAGTTTTGCGCTGAAAACTTTTTCGAATTCATTTGTTGGTGTAAAAATTCTAATGAATGTTGCTTGGTCAGAAAACATTGCAACTTCAAACTCATCCAATTCTTTTATGCCGTTACCGTTATAGTCTGTCCACGTGTATACTCCTTGTCCTGCGGGTACTTCAAGATATGAAAATTCCTTTTTTGCTTCGAGTCCGCTACCGGTTTCGTATATAGTGTTAATTGTTAGTAATGATTTGTAAATTCTAAGAGAATGTTCTAATCTTCCGGTTAGATTATCTTCACGTATGGATGTTGTTAAGGAAGTGTCGGTAATATCTAAAACCCTATATGTGATATCTGTTTTAAGCATGTTTTTAGGATTTTTTACAAGCGAGGAAGATATATGAAAGTCATGAGCATTTGTTGCATAATTAAGATTTTTGCCAATAGGTAAATAATCTTTTCTATTACGATAATTAAATGAAAGAGGATTTTTTGATGTGTCAGAAAGTCCTGCAAAAGCCTCAAGTTGATCGTATCTGAAACTATTTGAAAATAAACTGTCACTTGTTGGTGATTTCCATGTGTTAATTTCTTGCTCTTCTGCAGCGCCTATATATATTGAGTTAAAGTCTTTTCTTAACGAAATTTTATGACGTAAATAATCAGTGTTCTTGTTTGTTTCGTTAGATTGTAAATAGCTTCCTCTGGCATCAATTTTAAATCCTTTCCAATTTGTTATACTACTAACATTATTTCTAATTCCAGTGAAATTATTCTGACGATTCATGTAATCAATACCATATAATAATGAGGTAGTTTTTAATCTTTGATACGAAAAGGCAAGTCCTGTAACTAATTCATTCTGCTGAGAATTTGAGCTGGTTAAATTCCAATCTCTTTCAAACTCTGATGTTCTGAATCGTTCCATGGGATCGAATTTTTTATCGACCTGCTGAACGTATGTACTTATGTTAAACTTGTTTTTTGTTGTATCGCCTATGGAGAACTTTTTATCTGCAGCAACTTTAAAAGCATAACCAGTATTATTATTGTCGTTTTTATTCGAAAATGTGTTGAGGTCGTTCTGACTTAATCCGAATTCGTATTTAATGTTAAGTTTTCTGGATATTGCAATATCGGCACCTGTTGTTACAACAGTTTTACTTCTAGGTGCAATTAATTGCCGAACTGGTTCATAATCGCCTTGTTTTATTCCGTTAATTGGTGCAATCCATTTAAATACTCTTCCGTTTGCAGAAGTATTTATTTGGATATAGTTTCCATTTCCCGGTCCTAAATAACTAAATCCTAATCTGTAAATAGCGCTATCAGTATTATTGCTGTATACAAAAATACTATCGTAAAAAGTTGTATTTACAAGCGTATCCATCATTTTATATAGTACAATATTACTTAGGTTAATTGTGTCCATTATTATGTAGGGAACAACTGCCAGGCTTTGATCATCGCCAGCAAATGATAGAATTGATTTTTCATGTTCGGTTAAACTTTGTTGTAAAGTTTGATTTTTACTATCCTGTTCTGAAATAACATTTAGCCATAATTTTCCTTTTTTAAATTGCCATTCGTTCCCTGAAAAAATCATGAATCGTGCATAATTCTTGTCGCTGTATTCATATTCAACAACAATTCGTTTGTCTTTTGTTATTGGCTGTTTTGCAGTAAAGCTAAGTTCTGCAGTATTGTAATCTATTACGTAATCATTGTCCTGTCCGCGATCTAGTTGTTTGCCATCAATAAAAACTCTTTCGCTTCCAGCAATTATTATTATATATGGCTCGTTAAATGCGCCTTTAAGTCTGTATGGACCTTGAGTTCCTTCCAAACCATTAAATGTCATTCTAAAGTATTTACCTTTTGATACCGATCCGCTTATTGTTGTTTTAAATATATTGGTTTTGTTTTTCCCGAATTTAAAAATATTAGTTGCAATTAATCCTTGAGCTTTGCGATTCATTACTAAATAATTTCCTGTGGATTTTGTTAATTCAAAATCGCCAAGAGTTAATTTAAATGTTTCGTTATAAACTGTAATAAAAACTTTATCAAAATCTTGTATCTGTTGTGTGTTACCTTCAGGTTGAATGGGAATATTGTTATCTGTAACAGCTGCCATAATATTTAAATCCTTACTTAATTTACCAGATAACTGTAGGTTTAAATTAGAATTAACAACAACATCTTGATTATTTCCAAATGATACACCCCTTGAAATGCTTCCACGTTTAATTAGTTCATCGGTTCCGTAATTATCGTATTTACCAGTTTCGTTTATTCTATATGTATATTGGTTTATAGAATTTCCAGTTGCATTAAGTTTTATTTGGGGGTTTTTATGAAAAAAAGTCTGTTTAAAATCTATTGGAAAAGTTCTATAATTTATGCTAATGTTATTAAAATCTTTTTCTAAAAAAATAATTTGAGAATTTCCAAAATCAATTTTAAATAAACTGTCGGGTATTTCTTTTCCGTTTTCGTTATAAATTTTTATTGATGATGGTACTAGAGCTAGGCTGTCAATATTTATTGTATCGTTTACTATTTCAAAGTTTTTTGTGTGAAAGGTTGAGAGAATCTGTGCAGAGCTTTGCAATGCAAATAGAAAAGCAATAAATATGGTTGCGAAAAATCTCAATTTTAAGGTTTTTTCAAAGATAGAAAAGGAATAGCAGAGTAAACGAAAAATAGAGGGAGAAATTTTGGTAAAGTTTAAAAAGGGATTAATCTTTCAGTATATCAATTGTTATATAACGACCATATCCCATCACTTTTTTGCCCGTAGAATCAACGCCAATGTAATACCATAAGCCATCTCGGGAAACGAGACTATCTTTTCTAACACAGAAATTAGACGGATCAATAAATTCCATATTTTTTGTAATGTAACCTTCTTTACAATAATCAAATGTAATTATTCCATTTTTTTTACGGCAATACCATTTGTCAAAATCAGTAGAATTATATGGTTTTTTGGAAGAATCGCCTAAAACCCATGTGTCATTTTTATAGTTATATGTGCCAAATTCTAATATTTTTAAGTCATTATAAAGTGCTTTTATAGTAGTGGTATGCTTCCAAATAAACTTTTTACCAGGTTTTATGTTTATTTCAGCATAAATAGTATCAGGTTCATTAATAACCGAAATTCCTACTGGAAGATCTTTTATTACGTCGGGAAGACTTAAATTAATGTTTTTTGACGAAGAAATATTTTTGTTGTTTTCTTCGTTATTCTCGTTTTGTTGATCACACCCAATAGATATGGAAATAATTAAAACACAGAATAAAGCAATTTTTAAATGCATAGTCAAATATATGAAATGAAAAAGTCTAATCAAAGAATTAATCTATAAATTTTTTAACCAAAGAAATAATTAACTTTGAAACATGAAAACAATGCTAATTATATGCTTTACAGCATTTATGTTAAGCTATTTTGCTGATACTGTTAAATCACAAAAAACGATTGATTCGGCTATTACATTTCCTATGTTTTCAGGGTCTTATATGGTTCAAATTCCGGGTAAAGATATGGCCAACCGGTATGGAGTAAATTCAAATATCGGAGGCTCTTTCATGCTAAAGTTAAAAAGTAATTTTATTTTAGATATTAATGCAAATTATATTTTTGGTAATAACTTAAACGGAGATGCCATTTCAATTTTTGATAGTATTAAAACTACAAATAATTTTTTGATAAATGAAAATGGTGAATATGCAAAAGTCATTGTTTCTGAACGAGGATACTTTATAGGTGGCAGAATTGGAAAAATATTTCCATTAAATAAAAAAAATATTAATAGCGGTTTGTTAATTATGGCTGGTGGTGGAATTTTGCAGCATAAATTAAGAATAGAAAATGATGGGAATAACACTCCTCAAATTTTAGGCGATTATAAAAAAGGTTATGATAAAATGACTATTGGATTTAGTGCAACAGAATTTATTGGATATATGTATTTTAGTAAAAAACAGTTATTGAATTTTTATTTTGGCCTTGAACTTTATCAAGGTTTTACCAAAAGTGGAAGGAGTTATGACTTTTCACTCATGAAAAAGGATACTAATAGAAGATTAGATTTACTTAATTCAATTAAAATAGGGTGGGTAATCCCAATTTACAAAAGAATTCCTGATACTTATTATTATAATTGATGCTATGCAATTTATTTATTGCATTTTAATAAAACTATATTATCTAACAATTTTAATTGTTTCACCTTTTAACATTAAGGCAAAAGCATGGTTAAAAGGCAGAAAAAATTTATTTGAAAGATTAAAAATTGCTGTAAACGGACAAGCAAATGTAGTTTGGTTTCATTGTGCTTCATTAGGCGAATTTGAACAAGGAAGGCCAGTAATTGAAGCCTATAGAAAACAAAACCCTGAACATAAAATTTTACTTACTTTTTTTTCTCCTTCTGGCTACGAAATAAGGAAAAATTATGATGGTGCTGATTGGATTTTTTATCTTCCATTAGATACAAAGACAAATGCTACTAAGTTTTTAACTATTGTTAAACCTATTAAGGTGATATTTGTTAAATATGAATTCTGGCAGAATATTTTGAAAGAACTTCATAAAAATAAAATGCCTGTTTATTTAATATCTGCAATATTTAGGAAAGAACAATTGTTTTTTAAATGGTATGGTGGTTGGTATCGAAAATTATTGAATTGCTTTACTCATATTTTTGTGCAAAACGAAGAATCTTTTAAATTGTTAAACTCAATTAGTATTAAGCACGTTTCAGTTGCAGGAGATACTCGTTTTGATAGAGTTTTTGAAATTGCATCAAATGCTAAAATAATTAATGTAGCAGCTGAGTTTTCCCAGGATCATAGGGTTATTGTTATTGGTTCTGCATGGTCACTAGATGAAGAAATTCTTATTCCTTATATTAATAAATCAGCTGAAAAAATTAAATTTATAATTGCTCCACACGAAATAAGTGAATCGTCTTTATCCAGAACCGAGAAAAATATTTTAATTCCTTTAGTTAGATTTTCAAAAGCAAATGAAAGTGATTTAAAAAAAGCAAGAGTTTTGTTGATTGATAATGTGGGAATGTTGTCATCTTTATATCAATATGGTAATATTGCATATGTTGGTGGTGGGTTTGGAAAAGGAATTCACAATATTTTAGAAGCAGCTGTATTTGGTTTACCAGTTTTTTTTGGTCATAATTACCAGAGATTTTCAGAAGCAGTGGATTTGATTTCAGAAAAAGGAGCTTTTAGTGTAAATTCATATTATGAACTGGAAGAAAAGTTTAATGAATTATTTGAAAATGATGCTTACTGTCAAAAGATTTCAAATATTTCTAAGAAATTTGTAGAAAATAGAATAGGAGCAACCTATAAAATACTAGAAGTTATTAAATAGCAGATAGTTTTTCTTTGTGATCTTTGCGAATTGGCAACCAATTATAAATTTTTTTCAATCAATTTTTATGATTTTTTAAAGATTCTATTAAAATAAGCTAAAGCTTTAATCGTTAATTTCAATTGTTTTATCGAACTAAAGCTTAAAAACGTGTATTTTTAAATCTTACAATAAACAATTTAGCTTAACTTTACAGATTAAAATTTAATAAATGCCGGAAAGTCCTAAACCCATATTACCCGATATTAAAAGTCCGGCTGACTTAAAGAAACTCACGCAATTTCAGCTAATACAGCTTTCTAATGAGTTGCGTCAGTTTATTATTGATGAACTTTCTTGTAACCCTGGTCATTTTGGAGCAAGTTTAGGAGTTGTAGAACTTACTGTTGCTTTGCATTATGTATTGAATTTGCCAGCAGATCAAATAATCTGGGATGTTGGTCACCAGGCATATGGACATAAAATTTTAACCGGACGTAAAGATGTTTTCCATACTAACAGGAAAAAAGATGGAATAAGTGGTTATCCAAATCCAAGCGAAAGTGAATATGATGCTTTTGCCGTAGGTCATTCTTCAACTTCAATTTCTGCGGCTTTAGGAATGGCAGTGGCTGATAAGCTTAATAACAGAACCGACAGGCAAATTGTGGCTGTGATAGGTGATGGTTCTATGACAGCGGGAATGGCTTTTGAAGGATTAAATAATGCTGGCGATTTAAAAACTAATATGCTTGTTGTATTAAACGATAATCATATGGCAATTGATAGGAGTGTAGGTGCTTTTAGTGAGTATCTTCTAGATATTGCAACTTCCAGAACATATAACAGAATAAAAGATGATGTCTGGAATTTTTTAGGTAGAGTAGGGAAGTGGGGGCCAAATGCACAACAGGCAATACAAAAAATTGATAATAGTATAAAATCAATTGTTTTACGTCATAGTAATTTATTTGAAGCACTTAATTTTAGATATTTTGGTCCGGTTGATGGGCACGATGTTATTTATTTGGCAAGGATACTTGAAGATATGAAAAAAATTCCTGGTCCAAAATTGCTTCATGTGTTAACAGTAAAAGGTAAGGGATTTAAACAAGCAGAAGAACATCAAACGACTTTTCATGCTCCCGGACTATTTGATAAAAGTACAGGCGAAATTATTAAAGAAATAAATCCTATTGCTGCACCTCCATTATATCAGAATGTTTTTGGTGAAACAATTACAGAATTAGCAAAAGAAAATAAAAAGATAGTAGGAATTACCCCGGCAATGCCTTCGGGATGTTCGTTAAATATTATGATGGAAGCAATGCCTGATAGAGTCTTTGATGTTGGTATTGCAGAACAACATGCAGTAACTTTTTCGGCAGGATTGGCAAAACAGGGAATGATTCCTTTTTGTAATATTTATTCTTCATTTATGCAGCGAAGTTACGATCAGGCAATACACGATGTTGCTTTGCAGAATTTAAATGTTGTATTTTGTTTGGACAGAGCCGGAATGGTTGGTGCTGATGGTGCTACACATCAGGGAGCATATGATATTGCTTTTATGCGTTGTATTCCTAATGTTGTTATTTCTGCTCCAATGAATGAAATAGAGTTGCGAAATTTAATGTACACTGCTCAATTAGGAAAAGGTCCTTTTGTTATTAGATATCCACGCGGACATGGTGTAATTACTAAATGGAAACAGCCATTTAAAGAAATTGAAATAGGGAAAGGTGAAATTTTAAGAGAAGGTGATGAGGTTGCTGTATTAGCGCTTGGACACCCAGTAAATTTTGCTTTAGCGGCAACAGATAAATTAGAAGAAGAAGGAATAAAAGTTGCAGTTTATAATATGCGATTTGTTAAACCTCTTGATGAAGAATTATTACATTCTGTTTTTAAAAAATATAAACATATTGTTACGGTTGAAGATGGCTCTGTATCTGGTGGGTTTGGCAGTGCTATTCTTGAATTTATGGCTGAGAATAATTATTCTGCAAAAGTTAAAAGACTAGGAATACCAGATAAGTTTATTGAACATGCCACTCAAATGCAACAATATAAAATGTGTGGCTACGACGCTGATAGTATTGAACAAGCTGTTCTGGAAATGTGCAAACTAGCCGAAAAGAAATATCATAAGGCGAAGTAGATATAATAACTCAGCGTAGTTTCAAACTATGCTGAGTATATTAATTACAAGAAAAACAAAATAATTCCACCAACAGCGATTACAGCTCCAATAACTTCACGAAAAGTAATTTTTTCTTTAAAAAACCAGATTGAAAATGGTATTATTAATACTGGTGTGATTGATGTTATGGTTTGTACAATTCCAGGGTTTGCATATTGAATAGCAAGTAAAGAAAAAGAAATACCTAAAAATGGACCAAAGAATGCACCTACAGTTAGCATTCCCACTGCTTTAAAATCTTTTAATGAAGTAATAACATTATTCCATCTTTTAAGAAATGTTATTAGTAATATAAACCCTAAAACTCCCGCAAATAATCGAATTTGAGTTGCGAAAAATGGATTAGAGGTACTTTGTAAACCGATTTTACTAATAACTAATCCTGTTGCTTGTCCCATAGCACCAAGAAATGCGAAAATTATTCCTTTAACATTATGCCGTAATTGAAAATTATTTTTCTCGCCACTAGTATTTTGAGGTTTTGTTAATATTACAATTGCAATACCAGCAGTGGTAATTCCCATACCAATAAAATCAAGTAATTCAAGTTTCTCGTTTAAAGCAAACCAACTGATAAATGCTGCTAGAGCCGGTGCCAGCGACATTAACAATAATGCAATGCGTGGACCAACAATAGTAAACGCTTTAAATAAAAACAAATCTCCAAGAAAAACACCAATAAAACCTGAAAGCGCAAGCCATAACCATCCTTTTAAATCGATATCATGCGGGAAAAATGAATTAAAACGAATATAGGAAAAGCAACATAAAAAGATTATTCCAATAATTAATCGCCAAAGATTTACAGATAGCGAACCAATTCTTTTACCTGCACCGGTAAATGCTAATGCAGTAATAGTCCAGAAAAAGGCTGTAAGTAAAGCGGCGAATTCGCCAAGATGGGATGAAATCATTTAGTCATTTTTAAAAAGCGATTATCTTTCTATGGCTTGAAACCTATTCGTTTTCTGTTAGTTTGTTCTAATTTCTGTTGCTTAGATTCTTCAAACCGTTTTAAGTATTCAAAAATCATAAGAAAGTTATTATCGTGGTCTGTTAGTTGGTGTTTAATCTGTTCAATTTCTAAAATTAATTCTTTATGTGTAATAAGCATTTCACGCATCTTTGTAAATATTCGAATAATTTGAATATTTACTTTTATTGCTGTCTTACTATTTAAAACACTTGATAACATTGATACTCCTTGTTCAGTAAATGCCAATGGAGTATAACGAACTCCACCCCAACTTGAGGTGCCAATTTGGCTCCTCAAGTTTTTTAGTTCTTTATCAGTGAGCTCAAACATAAAATCATCTGGAAATCTCTCTATATTTCGTTTAACTGCTCTTTTGAGTTGCTTTGTTTCTACTTCATATAATTCAGCTAAATCAGCATCTAACATCACTTTTTGACCTCTTATTAAATAAATTTTAGATATTACGGCTTCTTCAGACAATATTATTTGCTTTGTTAGGTCTGTCATATCTTTTTAATTTATTACAAATGTATAAAAATATTAATTTGAGGTCACAATTTGTGATTTCAAGTTTGTATTTCAGAATTGGTAAATGCTAATGCAGTAATAGTCCAGAAAAAGGCTGTAAGTAAAGCGCGAATTCGCCTAGATGGGATGAAATCATTTACAAACCTACATGAATTTTAAAAAAACAAACGCTAAGTCAGGAATCAACTAACTTAGCGTTTGCGACATTTAAAATGAAACTATTCTACTACTAATTTTCCTCTTTGAATATGATCGCCATTAATTTCAATTGAATAAATACCATTTTTTAAGTCACCTTTTTCAATTGTCATAATGTCTGTTGTTATACTTTTATATGATCTAGCAGTTTTACCTGTTATATCTGATATTGTAATTGTACATGATTTTTTATCTGGATTATTAAATTTTATTGTTGTTGATTTAGAAAATGGATTTGGGAAAACTGATAATTCAGATTTAACAATAACATCATTAATATTTGATTGGCTCATTATTGCGTAATTTGTTGTGCCATGACCAGTAATTGTTGCATTAGTTTGTGTGAAAACAATGTTACATGCAAGGTTTGAGTAGTTGGTAATCATGAAAATGTACCATTCTCCAGTTATAGCATTTGGTATATTACAGTCTTCTTGCCATGAGGTACTAAAACTGCAATCTACTAAATTGCCAGAAGGATAAAATGTTGGATTATCGGTATTATTAGGACATGATGTGCAATTTGCAGTTAATTGATTTACACACGGAGCAGTAGGAGATGTAAATGGTCCCCAACAAACAAAATCAATATCTTGCGCTTCACTTGTAGCAAGATGAATATTTATTGGACCTGAATCTGCAACTTGCATATAATACCATGCTGGATTTGGTTGTGACAATAAACATCCATAGTTCGGACCTACTTCTGCACTTCCTGTATTTACACCTGCTGGAAATGTATAAACTAATCCTGTAGTGAAAGGTAGTGCTGTATTACAGTAGTTATTTTGCGAATAACCTGCAAAAGTTACACTGCAAATTATTAATAGTAAAATGTAAATATTTTTCATAATAGTTTAATTTAGTTTTTTTAAGCAATTAATATAGATAAGACAAATTAGGGTTTTATTTGGTTGTCCGATTTTTTTAAGTTTTAATAAAATTCATGTAAGATGTAGTAAATAAGTGCGAAAAAATTAATTCTTGATGAATTATTCAGTTATTTTTTGGTGCCTTATACCTTCTCCAGAATTTATAATTTGTAAATGATGAATATCTGACAATAATATCTACAAATTTAAATCGCATAAATTTATAAAGCAGATAATAAGTACCCCATGCGAAAAAGAACATGAACGTTATTTGAAGGGCATTATAAATAAGTTCTTCGTACCATAAAATAGCACAATTGCAACGGCCATATTTTTCAAAAACCCAGGTTAAAATCATCCAGGGTAAATTTAATAACACTATCCACACAAGTGTGATAAATAAATGTGGTGTTTCAATTGCTTTTGATGGGCAGTTATTCATGCAACGCATACAGCTTTCGCAATCGAAGCTCCAATATGGCCTGTTGTTTTTTATTTCCAAAGCTTGCACCGGACATTGTTTTACGCATAAACCGCACGATGTGCATTTTGATGTTGCAACAAAAGTTTTTGATAGCATAAAACGTCCCATAAAGAAATAGCCTATACTTATAGGAATTAATGCTAAATCGAATGGCAGACTATATAATGCAACATAAGATCTTTTACCTTGTAACATTTTGCCCGAAAACTTATCGATTTTCATTTTTATTCTTTCGAACATTGATGTAACTACCTTTTGTTTTAAACCAGGGTGTATGCTAATCCAGTTTGAAGGTAAATCAACCGGTTGAAGTCCTTTTACCGAAAAGCCTTTTAAAAAGAATACTAAAGCTGGTAATATTTGAGCTAAGCCACTTAAACCAGGAAGAAAAAGTTTAGATAATTTCATTCCGGCTCGTGTGTTTGCCATAAAAAAATCAGCATTCTTTACTCTGGGAAATTTAAAAATAAAATATAAAACCAGTGGTGGTACATTAAAACCATGAGTAGGAGAGATGATTCCAATTAATTTTTTGCCTTCGGTTTTTTCTATCTCAACTTTTTTGCAATTTTCAATATTGGTTACTTCTATTGGAATTCCAGCGGTTTTTACATTTTCACTTATCCATTCGGTAACACGCTTTGCATTACCTGTTCCGGAGAAATAGTATAGAAATACTTTTGAGTACAAGTTGATTTTTTATTGTAAATATATGCAGTTTCTTTTGATGTCAGGTCTTTAGAGCTGACATTTTTTTTCAAACAGTCAGACGAAAGATCTGACTGCATTTGTCTCAAGCTGCAGTATAAAAACAAAACCCCAAAAACAATTGTTTTTGGGGTTTAAATTATAGATCTAAAAGGTCTTAATCTAAGATTATTTTTTCCGGCATCTGAAACCAGTATTCATGTAATAAAACTCTGCCATCTAATGTTTTTAGTCTTCTTTTATAAACGTCAATAACAGAATTGAAAAGCATATCAGTAACACCAATTTTATAGGTTTCATCAGTTTTTTCGCTAACAACAGTATATTTATTATGCTCTAAAACTTTTGTTAAAAATTTAAGACGACTTTCATCTATCCCAGTTTCAACAACACTACATCTTGTGCCATTGATATCTTCAACTACATGTTTTGCTTTAAATGCTGGCATTTGATTAAGGATTTTCGATTTAGGAATTAAATAAACGAACTAAAATGGTAAATTGCTTCATAGATTGCAGCTACAAATCCAACTAGAAAAACACCAAAAACACAAATTAATAATCCAATTCTAGCAGGAGTATCAGTTTTAAAATAAGGAATTGGGTTATCATTTGGATCAATAAACATCGCTTTTACTACTCTTAAATAGTAGAATAATGATATTGTGGCATTTAAAACAGCGATTAAAACTAAAATATAATATTTGTAATCATTTAGGCTTGCAACGCTTGTAAACAAAAAGAATTTACCAAAGAAACCTGCTACTGGTGGAATTCCAGCTAATGAAAAAAGTGCAAGAGTCATTAATAAACTTAATTTAGGATTAGTTTTATAAAGACCATTATAATCTCGCATATCTTCTTTCCCAGATGCATTATAAATTGCTGAAACAACTCCAAATGCTCCAAGGTTAGTTAGAATATAAATCAACATGAAATATACAACTGAAGTTACACCAGCAGCATTAGAGCCCATAATACCTAATAAGATAAAACCTGCTTGTGCAATTGATGAGAAAGCAAGGAAACGTTTCATGTTATTCTGGCGAATAGCAAAAAGATTACCTATAGTCATTGTTAGAACAGCTAAAACATAAAGTAAAACATTCCACATTTCAGCAATCTGACCAAATACTTTGTATAAAACAATTGTAAAAATAAATACTGCAGCACCTTTTGATATTACAGATAAGTATGAAGTTACGTTAATCGGAGCACCCTCGTAAACATCAGCAGTCCATAAGTGGAAAGGAACCAAAGAAATTTTAAATCCCATACCTGCAACAAAGAAAATGAATCCTAAAATCTGAAGACTTTCTTTTCCGAAATTTGCAGCAACTTCTGTAAAATAAACCGAACCAGTGGTTCCGTAAATCATAGAAATACCAAATAATAATATTCCTGAAGATAATGCAGAAGACAAAATTAATTTTATACCTGCTTCAGCTGAATTATTTTTATGTGTATCGAAAGCAGCTAATGCAGCAATTGGAATTGTAGCTAACTCTAATCCTAAGTATAACATTAAGAAATCGCCTGACGAAATCATAAAGTACATACCAACTAATGTAGATAATAACAAAATGAAATATTCGCTTATTTTACCTCTATTTTCTTCTTTTCTAATCCATGCAGATGATTGAAGCAAAATAATAAATACTCCAATATTTAAAATGTTTTTTAGTGTGGCTCTGAATAAATCGTTTTGATACATTCCACCAAATAATTTTCCTTCTTGTATTGGTAAAAACCCAACTATAGTATGCAATAAGAAAAGTATTATGGTAAGATTTATAATGACATGTTTAGACTTATCAGAAATAAAAATTTCACCTATAAGTACTATTACTGCTACTAATATCAGCAGTATTTCGTGTCGCATTGTTAAGAAATCTTGTAAATTCATCATAATGTTCAGAAAATATAATTATATAAATTACCAAACCTGGCTTAATCGTTCTACAATAGGAGTTAAACTATCCATGATAGTATTCGATAACCAAAGTGGTGCAATACCAACTCCTGCAACAGCAATAACTAAAGTTCCTACAGAAAGTTTTTCGAACCATTTTGCATCCTTTAGGCTTAGATATTCATCGTTTTTAATTGGTCCAAATAATAAACCGCCAACAACTTTTAAAATATAAACCGCCGTAACAACAATTGATGAAACAACGATAATTGTTGCCACTCTGTGGAATAAATCTGGATTTTGGAATGCTCCAACAAAAATTGTCATTTCGGCAACAAACCCGCTTAATCCAGGAAGTCCTAAAGAGGCAAGACCAGCAATAACATAAACAACTGATAAGAATGGAATTACTTTCATTAATCCACCCATTTTATCAACCATTCTGGTATGTGTTCGTCCGTAAATCATTCCAATTAAAGCAAAGAAAAGGGCTGTCATTAAACCGTGAGAAATCATTTGAAGAATAGCTCCGTCCATTGCTGTTTTATTCATCATTAATAATCCCCAGATTACTAATCCGCAGTGACTAACAGATGAATAAGCATTAATATATTTTAAATCTTTTTGCCAGATAGCTCCGAAAGCACCATATACTACAGAAATTGTTGTTAGAATAATAAATATCCATCCAAGTTCATGTGCTGCTTCTGGTAATAAATACATTGCAACTCTAAAACAACCATAGCCTCCAAGTTTCATAAGCACACCTGCGTGAAGCATAGAAACAGCAGTTGGTGCCGAAGCATGACCGTCGGGTGACCATGTGTGGAATGGAAACAAAGCGCCTAATACCCCAAATCCTAAAAATAGGAATGGGAAGAAAAACATTTGCAAATTGGTTGGAATATGAACCTTAGCAATTTCTAAAAGATTGAATGTATAATGTCCGTCTGTTGAAGAATTAAAATATAATCCTAACAAACCGACCATTAAAAGTGCCGAACCTCCCATTAACATCAGGGTAAGTTTCATTGCAGAGTATTCTTTTGGACCAGTTCCCCAAATACCTATTAACAAATACATAGGAATTACAGCTACTTCGTAGAACAAGAACATGGTAAATAAATCGATAGAAAT
The DNA here is from genome assembly GCA_903837285.1 of uncultured Bacteroidota bacterium. Classification (GTDB taxonomy): domain Bacteria; phylum Bacteroidota; class Bacteroidia; order Bacteroidales; family GWA2-32-17; genus GWA2-32-17. The sequence continues at coordinate 34,114 of CAILUD010000204.1, forward strand.
AAAGAATCCAAATACACCAGTTGCAAGAAGAATGAGAGAAATAAAGAATTCTTTTTGAAGATATGTAACTTCCCATGAAGCAAGTATTCCAGTTATAACAACAATTCCAGTAAGCATAATCATAGCGACAGAAATACCATCAACGCCAATGCAATAATGAATATTAAGTGTTTTAAACCACTCAACATCCTGATAAAATACCATAGCGTCAGTATTACCAGCATTTCTTACTGCAAAATATGCAAATAATAATACTACTGCAGTAACTAATTGAGCAAACATTCCTGCTAAAGCAACCCAACGCACCATATTATGCGAACGGCTTAAAATAATACCAATTATGGTTAGAACAGGAATTAAAACGAATAGCGATAAAATATTCATGTTTCTTTAATTTTCAGTTTAATTTAACCAATAAGCAAAACATAATACTAAAATAATTGCACCCGAAACAAATACAAATGCATATTGTTGAACTTGTCCGGATTGTAAATCCCTCATTTTAAATGATGACTTTTGAATTGCCCATGCAATAGAATTCATAAACCCATCAATTACATGTCTGTCAAACCATGCGATAGGTTGTGATACACAATTGAATAGGATTTTTCTTGTAACAAATAAATAAATTTCATCAAAGTAAAATTTGTTCAAAGTTGCTGTGTAGAATATACCAAGCGATTTTGAAATTTTATCAGGAACCTTACTCTCTTTATAGTAAAGTAAAAATGCTATAAACATACCTAATACAGCTATTGCAACAGAAGGAATAGCAATACTATAATTTAAATGTGTCTCAAAAGATTTTCCATCAGAAGTAATTAAATCGTGGAATGGAACAAAACCAGCAACGATTGAAGCTAAAGCTAAAAACATTAATGGGAATGTCATTACTAATGGACTTTCGTGTGGTTCATGATGATAATGTTGTTTTTTTCCAAAGAATACACTGAAAAATAATCTTGACATATAGAAAGCTGTTAGCCCAGCTACAAAAACTGATGAGAAGAAAATAAGTTTATTCTTTTCAAAAGCAGCAACTAAAATTTCGTCTTTACTCCAGAACCCTGCAAATGGAGGAATTCCGCAAATAGCTAACCATGCAATTGCAAAAGTTATAAATGTAATGGGCATGTATTTTCTTAAATTACCCATGTTTCTTAAGTCGTTATTATGAACAGCATGAATTATTGATCCAGCACCTAAGAATAGTAATGCTTTAAACATAGCATGTGTAAACAAATGGAACATTGATGCCATATATCCAACGCCAGCCTCGTCGCCATATTCTGAAACTCCTAAAGCTAAAATCATATAACCAATTTGCGAAAGTGTTGAAAATGCAAGTATTCGCTTAATGTCAAATTGCGTACATGCAATTACTGCTGCAAAAAGTGAAGTAAATGCCCCGACATAACCGACAACTTCCAATGCTCCAGGTGCCTGAAAATGGAATACAACAAACATTCTGGCAACTAAATAAACACCGGCAACTACCATTGTAGCAGCATGAATTAAGGCTGAAACAGGAGTTGGACCTTCCATTGCATCTGGTAACCAAATGTGGAATGGGAATAAAGCTGATTTACCAGCACCACCCATAAAAATAAGAAGTAATGCCCAGGTAATAGCGCTAACTCCCATGAATGAAGCTGCTCCAATTGTTTGAAAAATATTGCCGTCGCCGCTTGTAAGTAAGTCGAAATCAAAAGTTCCGGTAAAATATGAAACAATTAAAATACCAACAAGAAAACCAAAATCTGCAAAACGGGTAACTATAAATGCTTTTTTAGATGCAGCAACTGCAGAAGGTTTTTGGTAATAGAATCCGATTAAAAGGAATGAAGAAACACCAACTAATTCCCAGAATATATACATCTGAAAAATATTGGTTGCAATAACCAAACCCAACATCGAAAAAGTAAAAAGCGAAAGGAATGCAAAAAAGCGTTGAAATCCTTGTTCACCTTTCATGTATCCAATACTATAAATATGAACCATTAATGAAACAGTAGTAATTACTACAAGCATCATAACGGAAATTGGATCAAGTAAAACTCCCATGTGAATTCTAAGAGTGTCGGTAAATGCTAGCCATTCAATGTTGTAAGCTGTAATTGCCTGAAATCCTCCTTCTGGTTCACCGGTTTTAAAGAAATATAAATAAGCTGTAAAGTATGACAATACAGTTATTGTTAAAAGGCCTAATGTACCAAGTATACCTGCCAATGAACCTTTCATTTTCATTCCGAAAAGTCCTAGAATCAGGAACATAAAAACCGGAATTAACGGTATCCAAATAGTATATGCGTAATTAGTCATATCTTAAATTTTCAATTTATTAGTACTTCATTTCGCTAATATTTTCTACCTCGATATTGGTAAATCTTCTGTAAATATTAATAAATAATGCAATTGCAACAGAAGCTTCGGCTGCAGCGATTGCTACAACTATTAATGCAAAGAAATGTCCTTGAAGCTGATGTGGAAACAGAAATTTATTAAACACAACAAAATTAATATTTACCGCATTTAAAATTAGCTCAATAGCCATAAGCATCGTAATTAAATTACGACGAATTATAAAACCGCAAACACCTATAAAGAACATTGTGGTGCTTACTATTAAAAAATATTGAATAGGGATGTCCTGTATCATGGTTATATTTTTTTAATTTCCTTTTTTAGCAATTATAATAGCAGCTATCATTGCAGCTAAAAGTAAAACACTTATAACTTCAAATGGTAAAGCATAACCGTAATCACCGGTATTCATAAGCTGTGTACCGACAACTTTCATGTCAACTACTAAAGCTGGTTGAGTTGTTGTTACAAATGGGAATTTAATAATCGACCATATTGCAACTCCGCAACCTAAAATTCCGGTTAATGCTCCAGCAAATACATTAGCAAGCGCTGGTTGTTCAAATTTATGACTGATATGACTGGTCAATAAAATCGAGAAAATTATTAGAACAACTATACCACCAGCATAAAGAGTTAATTGCACCGCTGCCATAAATTCATAATTCAGCATAAAATATAAACCTGATGTAGCAATTAATACAGTAAGTAAATATATTGCTGCTCTTAAAATTTTTCTGCTAGTAATTGCAAGAACAGAAAAAAACAGGATTAACCCCGCGAGTAAGAAAAACATTAATTGATTGAGTTCCATGCTTAAGCTTCTTTAGTTTCTTTTACTTCTTTAATTTCTTTTCTAATTGACGAACCAGGTTGGTTTAAAACCTTAGTGAGTTTATTTCTGTCGAATACTGCATGTTCAAAATCATGCCCCCAGGTAATAGAATTTGATGGACAAGTTTTTATGCATAAACTACAGAAAGTACACATAGATAAATGATAAATGTGTTTATCAATTACTCGTTCTGATTTACCCTCGGCGTTAGTAATTTTATTAGAAATAATTTCAATAGAACCGTTAGGGCAATTCATTTCACAAATACCACATCCGTTACATGAATGTTGATTGTTTGCATCGTGTGTCATAATAACTTCGCCTTTAAAACGCTCAGCTATTATTAGTTTTTTTCTGTTTTCAGGATATTTTTGAGTAACAACTTTACCCGGACGTATGGAATAGTATCCAGTAACACGCATACCAGCCCATAGCGATCTAATTGCTCCGAAAACTTCCCCAAAATATTTAAATATATTCATACCTTTTAATTATTTTATATACCATCCCATAAGGACTATAAAGGCAATTAATACAATATTCATTAGGTTTAATGGAAGTAAATATTTCCATTCAAGTTTAAGTAATTGGTCAATTCTTAAACGTGGGAAAGTCCATTTAAACCACATCATTATAAAAATAATAAATGCTGTTTTACCCATAAACCATACAAAAGGTGGAATATAATCCATAACATGATTCATTCCATCAAGACCAGGTATATGAAATGGCATCCAACCTCCAAGGAAAACTGTTGCAGCTATTGCAGCTACAATAAACATGTTCATGTATTCTGCAAGAAAAAAGAATGCGAATTTAATACCTGAATATTCTGTATGGAAACCAGCTGTTAATTCTGATTCTGCTTCTGCTAAGTCGAAAGGACCGCGATTAGTTTCTGCAGTACTTGCAACTAAAAAGATTAAGAAAGAAATTATTGCAGGAATATGACCTTTAATTATCCACCAACCGTTTGCCTGGCTTTCTACAATTGTACTTAGTTGCATCGAACCAGAGAAAATTACTATCGACAATAAAGCTAATCCTACAGATAATTCATAAGAAACAACCTGAGCACCACTTCTTATCGCTCCAATTAAACTGTATTTACTGTTACTTGACCATCCAGCCAATAATATTCCAATTACTCCTAATGATGAAACAGCAAATAAATAAAAGATACCAATATTTAAGTCAATTGCATGAAGTCCTTTTGCAAAAGGTAACGCTGCAATTGCCATAAAAGAGGCAATAATTACAATAAAAGGCGCAAGGTTAAAAAGAAACTTGTCAGCATTTTTAATGTAAATAAGTTCTTTCATTAAAAGCTTAAAAAGATCGGCAATAGTTTGAAGCAAACCAAATGGTCCAACTCGGTTTGGTCCTTTTCTGTTTTGAATTAAAGCACAAACCTTTCTTTCAGCATATACCAGATATAATCCAATTACTGCATAAAATGCAATAAAAACTACACCTACTATTGCAAGCTCAACGAACATAGCCCAACCTGGCGACATGCTGCTTGTTAGCGCATTGTGAACCCAAGTGGTAAATGATGTAAAATCGTATATATTAAAATCCATATTGCAATTTTTATCTGTCAATATCAGGAATTACTAAATCTAATGATCCGCTGATTGCAACCAAGTCAGCTATTTTATTTCCAGAAGCAAGTTTATTAATTATAAACAGGTTTGAAAAATTAGGAGTTCTGAATTTTACTCGTAATGGATTTTTATTTCCATCACTAACAATATAACAACCTAATTCGCCTCTTGCGGTTTCTACTCTTTGGAAGTAATCGCCAGCAGGAAGTTTAATTATTGGTTTCATTTTGACTGTATAATCACCAGCAGGCATATTGTCAACTAGCTGCTCAAGAATATTTAAAGATTCCCACATTTCGTCGATTCTTGCTTTGTAACGAGCAAATGTATCACCTTCGGTATAAAGTATTTCTTTAAAGTCAACTTTTGAATATGCGCTATAAGGATGATGTTTTCTCACATCACATTTAAAGCCAGAACCACGACCAGAAGGACCGGTTACTCCATAAGAAATAGCATCTTCTTTTGAAAGAATACCCATTCCAATTGAACGTTGTTGGAAAATTATATTTCCGGTTAAAAGTTGATCGTATTCAGGAAGTATTTTTCTGAAATACTTGATAAAGTCTTTTATTTTTTTCTGAAAATTTGGATGCACATCGTGCATTAAACCTCCGGGACAATTAAAACTATGAAGTAAACGTGAACCAAATGATTCTTCAAAAATATCAAGAATTGGTTCTCTATCGCGAAGGCCATAGAAGAAAGTTGTTAATGCTCCTAAGTCCATTCCAAATGCACACCACCAAAGTTGATGAGATGCAATTCGGTTTAATTCGGCAAGAATAGTTCTGATGTATTTTACTCTTTCAGGAACTTCAACTTCCAAAGCATTCTCTACAGCAAGGCAAACTGCTTCGTTATTCATGTGTGCAGATAAATAATCAAATCTGTCAGTTAAATGAATAATTTGCTGATAAGTGTTTTTTTCACACATTTTTTCGATACCTCTGTGAATGTATCCGCAATGTGGAATAATATATTTTACTGTTTCGCCTAAAAGGCAAAGCTCAAAGCGAAGTACACCATGGGTTGATGGATGCTGTGGCCCCATGTTGATGATGTAATCATCGCTTTTTTTAATTATTATATCTTGAAATATTTCTTCCATATATTCAATCTATTAACGTTCGATGATGTTAATGTCATCTTTATAATCTTTGCGTAATGGATAACCTACCCATTCGTCGTCTAAAAATAAACGGCGCATATCTGGGTGATTGTTAAACTTTATACCTAATAAGTCAAAAATTTCGCGCTCATGCCATTCAGCTGTCCTCCAAAGTCCACATACTGTATCGAAATTTGGATTTACGCGGTCGTCGGTTTTAACTTTTAAAACTAAAGCATGATTGTGAGTAGTACTTTCGAGATGATAAACAACACCTAATTGTTTTCCATAATCTACACCAGAAAGGCAAAATAAATAATCGAAAGCGGTTTCGGGTGTTTCTCTTAAAAGACGGGCTAATTTAAGAAGCGATTCTGCAGGTACAACAACTTCAAGATATTGTTTGTTTTCAGGAAATTCTAATCCTGAAATCCATCCGTTTATTTTTTCTTTTAATTGATCGTTAGTCATAAAATATGCGGATTATTTACTTTCTACAGTTTTTTTAGTAAACATGCTTTCTGTCTTAATTTTACGTTGTAATTGCATTACTCCGTATAGTAAAGCTTCCGGACGAGGCGGACAACCTGGGATGTAAACATCAACAGGTATTATATGATCAACACCACGAACTACAGAATATGAGTTGTAAAAAAATGGACCACCTGAAACTGCGCATGCACCCATTGCAATTACATATTTTGGATCGGCCATTTGATCATAAAGTCTTTTTAAAACAGGAGCCATTTTATGTACAACTGTTCCTGCCACTACAATAACATCAGCCTGGCGAGGCGAAGCACGATAAACTTCAATTCCAAAACGTGCAAAATCGTGACGAGCAGCACCTGCAGCCATCATTTCTATACCACAACAACTGGTTGCAAAAGTAAGTGGCCAAACTGAATTAGCTCTTCCCCAGTTAATAAGGTTATCGATACTGGTTACTAGAATGTTTCCACCAGATTTTTTAAAGATTTCTAAAGTTTCATTGTCTTTGAAATCTTCATATTTCATTGATTTAATTTTTACACCCATCTTAAAGCTCCTTTCTTCCAAGCATATAAAAGTCCTAATACAAGTATAAAGAAGAATACTAATATCTCTATAAATGCTGTTAATCCCATGTCGCGCATTACAACGCCCCAAGGAAATATAAAAACAGTTTCAACATCAAAAATCAAATAAATAATGGCAAATAAGTAGTAGCCTACATTAAACTGAATCCAAGCGTCAGATTTTACCGGAATACCGCATTCGTATGGTTCAGATTTTGCCGAATTTTTTGAAGATGGGGCAACGAACATGGAGAAAACAATTGCTCCACCTACTAATATGACCCCCAGCAGGAAAAACAGTATTAAATATTCACTATTCATGGTAGAAATGTAAAAAGTTAATGGAATAATTCATTATTCTTTATTTCAATTGGCGAAAATAGATATTTTTTAAAAAATATTAAGCCAAAACATCTGTTATTTAAAGTGTGATCGTATTGTGCTATATAACAAGCTTATGCAAGTAAAGATATGCTAATGTTAGTATTTAGAATATTTTAAAATAGCAAATAAAAATGAGCTGTAAGTATAAGATAATAAGTTAAAAAAGCTTAAAATTATTGTACAGTATTAACACTTAAAATTGAAAAAATACATGCTTAAATATGTTGTAAAACATATTAAATAATCTAAGCGATTATTAAGCAATATGTTCAATAAGAATTTTGAATCCTATTACTAAAAGAATAATTCCACCAGCAATTTCAATCTTTTTGCCAAAGCTTTTTCCTGTTTTTTTTCCGAAAAGAATGCCAAGCATAGAAGCTAAAAATGTTACAAAGCCAATTATTAATACAGACATTAATATAGGTATACTTATCAAAGAAAAACTTATTCCAACTGCTAATGCATCAAGGCTAGTTGCAATTGCCATGCTTATTAAAATCCATGGATTCAGCGGATTAAATTCCTTTTCGCTTTCGTTTTTAAAGCTTTCTAAAATCATTTTAATACCTAAAATTGAAAGAATTGCAAATGCAATCCAATGGTCAAATTCAGAAATGTATATTTTTACCTGTTCGCCTAAGCTCCATCCTGCAAGTGGCATCGCGCTTTGAAAAAAGGCAAGGGTTAATGCGATTTTTAGTGCATCTTTAAAAACAATTTCTTGTCGTGCAATTCCACTACTAATTGAAACAGCAAACGTATCGAAACATAAACCTATTGCAACTAGAAAAATGATTAAATAATCCATTGATTGTTTTTTTGCAAAAGTATGTATTCACTTTTAATAAAAATAAGCAAACATAAATTTTGAAAAAAAATACATTGCGGGAATTATTAAGCTTAAATAAATTTAGAGTTAATTAACCTGAAATTTTTTTATTTGATGTTTTATAACCAAAAGAATATAGTATATTTGTGTAATCAATTACCTAAATTATTCAATGTCAAAAGTTGTTACAATTTCAGAGGCTGCATCCATTGCTATGCATGGGATGATAATAATAGCAAGAGCAAATAAAGTTACTAATGTTTTAGAGATTGCAGATGCCACTTTAACTTCAAAACATCATGTTGCAAAAGTTTTACAACGATTAGTAAAAGAAGGCTTTTTAACCTCACAACGTGGGCCAACAGGTGGTTTTATATTAAAAAAAGACCCAAAAAAGATTAATTTATTAAGTATTTATGAGTCAATTGAAGGTAAAATTGAAATAACAAATTGTTTTCTTGACAAACAAATTTGCCCTTTTAGCATGTGTTTTATGAATAATATTACTCTTGATTTAACTGTAAAATTTAAAGAGTATATGGAAACACAGACTTTGGATAAATACATTTAATTTTTTCCCTTAAATTTTAATCCCGATAAGAGTTATATCGTCAACTTGCTCGTTTTCGCCTTTCCATTTTAGTAAAGCTTCTGTAATACTTTGTTTTTGAATATTCATTTCAAATTTACTGTTTTCACAAAGTAGTTGTTTAAGTGCTTTTGCTTTAAGTTTTTTTCCTAGCTCACCGCCAAACTGATCTTCAAATCCATCTGATAACAAATAAATATTATCTCCTTTAGTTATTTTAATTGTTTGTAATTCAAAAGAGTTCATTTTATCATAATATGCAATAGGCATTTTATCGCCTTTGTATTCTGTTAATTCATTGTTTCTAACAACGTATAGTGGATTATATGCTCCGGCAAATTTTAGTTCTAATTTATCAAGATCAATGGTACAAATTGCCATATCCATCCCATCTTTTACTTTCAAATTGTTACTTTCTTCAATTAAGTTATTTTGCTGAAGTGAATCAATTATATAATCTCTTAAATTATTTAAAATTAAATCAGGTTGTGTAATTTGTTTATTAATTATTATTTCTTTTAAACCCGAAATTCCAAGCATACTCATAAATGCACCAGGTACCCCATGTCCAGTGCAGTCTGCAACAGTAATGATTATTAAGTTATTTATCTTTGCAGTCCAATAAAAGTCACCACTTACAATATCTTTTGGAAGAAATAATACAAAATATTCAGGTAATAACTTAGCTAATTCTTTGGGTAAAATTGCTTCTTGAATTCTTTGTGCGTAATGTATACTGTCTGTTTGTTCTCTATGTATTATTTCAATTTTATCTTTTTGTTCTAAAACTAAATCCCGCTGTGCTTCAATTTCATCACGTTGTGTTGTTATTTCTTCTTTTTGAAGTGAGATTTCAATGTTTTTTGATGTAAGAATAGTATTGGTTTTCTTTTTTTCAATATAGTTTTTAGTTATTACTATAACAATAAACAAAGTTAAAATTAGTACAACAAGTATCGCATTTCTTTGAGTAGCTTGTCTGCTAATTTGAGAATCTTTTAACACCTGATCTTTTTTAAGAAGTTTAATTTGTTGTTGTTTTTTCTGACCTTCATATTTTGCATCCATTTCTGCAATATTGCTTTCATATTCCATTTGATTTATAGAATCTTTTAGATGAATTTGTTTTGCTAAATATTCCGAACACAGTTTATAATTTTCTGAATCTCCATAAATATCTGCTATTAATAAATAATTGTCACAAACAATTCTAAGCTGAGAAGTTTCTCTTGCTAATTTATTACTTTCTAGTGCATATTCAAGAGCTTCTGTTCTTCTTTCTACTTCGAATAAATGAACAGCATATGATCTTAAATAAAATGCAATTTCTGATTTGTTTTCAGTTTGTCTCGAGAAATTTAATGCATCTAAGCTATATATAATGGCCTTTTTATAAAGCTTTTTATCGGAGTACATATTGGCAATATTATTATTTATCATTGCCAAACCTTTTAAATCGTTTGTTTTCTTTAAAATATTTAGTGATTTGTTATAATATTCTATAGCTTTTTCTATATTGTTTAAATAATTATAATCAGTTGCTATATTACTATATGTACTAGAAATATGTTTGTTATCATTACCTAAATATGATAATGCTTTAAAGTTAGTTTCTAAAGATTTATTATATTCTTTTTTGTATTGGTAAAATAAAGCCAGATTGGTTAATATTACTGCAGCGTTTGATGTATCCTTATTTTTTTCGTAAATCTGTAATGCCTGAAGATAGTATTCTGCAGCTTTACCATATTCGCCAATATAAAAGTATCCAACGCCAATATTGCTATAAGAGTTTGATATACCTTTTTCGAATTTAATTTGTGTTGCAATACTCAGAGCTTTGTTATAAATGCGAATTGATTTTTCATATTCTCCTTGATCGGAATAGCTAATTCCAAGTAAATTGTAAATCAGACATTCATCTTCTTTGGAATTTATTTTTTTTGCAATATTAAAGCAACTGTCCAAATAATTGCTTGTGCTAATAAAATCACTCTTTAACTCATAATAATCTGCTAAATTATAGTATGCTTTTAGCATACCTTTTTCATAATTAATGTTTTTCGAAAAATTTAAACTATAGCATGCAATAGAATAAGCAGAATCAGAATTTTCATTATAAATTTCTTTATACAATAAATTTAGTCTATTAATAAAACCAGTATCGGTTTTACATTTTAAATTTATTTTAAGTTCCGCAAATTTATTGGTTTGAGCTTTTGTACTTATAATATATAGGAGAAAGAAAAAGATTAATAGCAGCTTTTGCATAAAAATCAAAATTTAATATTGAGTTTAAAATTAGTGTTTAATATTTAAAAATTTACTTTTTACTAAGCAATTCTGTTTGGTGCAATGTAGAAATATATTTTTATCAGTCATGTTAAAAAACATGTAATTTAATTTGGTGGATTAAAATATTGATCATACATTTGAGTAATGAAATACTTAAATTCCTATAACGTATAACTCTCTGAATATGAAACGTAAAATTGTCAAGATAGATGAAGATTTATGCAATGGTTGTTCACTTTGTATTCCGAATTGTCAGGAAGGTGCACTTCAAATCATTGATGGTAAGGTAAGATTAATAAGCGATTTGTTTTGCGATGGCTTAGGTGCTTGTTTAGGGCATTGTCCAGAAGGTGCTATTTCAATTGAAGAAAGAGAAGCAGAACCCTATGATGAAAGAAAAGTAATGGAAATAATTTCAAAGCAAGGTGAGAATACAATTATTGCTCATTTAAAACATTTGAAAGAACACGGTGAAAACGTATATTATGCACAAGGCATTGAATTTTTAAAAGAAAAGAATATTAATATAAACTTAAATAAAGAAGTAAAAATGGAAAATCATTCACATTGCAACTGTCCCGGTTCAGAAGAAAAATCATTTAATACAAAACCGGAAAGCAACAATGACGCACAAATGGGATCGCAAAAATCAGAATTAAGACAATGGCCGGTGCAAATGCATCTTGTAAATCCCATGGCTCCTTACTTTAAAGATTCTGATTTATTGTTAGCAGCAGATTGCGTTCCTTTTTCGATGGGAAATTTTCACTCTACTCATTTAAAAGGAAGAAGTCTTGCTATTGCTTGTCCAAAATTAGATTCAAATCAAGAAATTTATATGGACAAGCTTGTTACCATGATTGATGAAGCAAAAATTAACACAATTACTGTAATGATAATGGAAGTTCCATGTTGTGGTGGTTTACTTAGAATGGTGCAATTGGCTCAAGAAAAAGCATCACGAAAAGTTCCTGTAAAATCAATTGTTGTTAGTCTACAAGGCGAAATTATTCAAGAAAGTTGGATGTAAAAATAGTTATTAGTGTTAAATAAATTAAATAAAATTATTATGAGTATGTTTTGTTATCAATGTCAGGAAGCAGCAAAAGGCGTTGCTTGTACAGTAAATGGTGTTTGTGGTAAATCAGATGATTTATCAGCATCTATGGATGTTTTAATCTACGCATGTAAAGGTATTTCTATACTTGCAAATGAAGCAAGAAAAAGTAATGTCGAAAACAGTGAAGTAGATAAATTTGTTTTTGATGCATTATTTATGACTATTACGAATGCAAATTTCGATAAGTCGGCTATTTATGCAAAAGTTGAAGAAGGTTTAAAGCTAAAAGCTAAGTTTGAAGCTGAACTTGATGCTAAAGGTGTTAAAATTGATAAAACTTTACTTCACGAATCGGCAAAATGGACTGCAAATTCTGTAAATGAGTTTGAAGCAAAAGCAGAAAAAGCCAGTATTTTAAGCACAGTAAACGAAGATGTGCGTTCGCTTCGTGAACTTTTAATTTATGGAATTAAAGGTATGGCTGCATATGCAGAACATGCTAATAATTTAGGTTATGATGATAAAGCAGTTTATGAATTTATGCATCGTGGATTAGCTGCAACAACTGATGATACATTATCTGCCGATCAACTTGTAGCACTTGTTTTAGAATGCGGTAAAAATGGAGTTAGCGTAATGGCTCTTCTCGATAAAGCAAATACAACTGCTTATGGTAATCCCGAAATTACAAAAGTAAATATCGGTGTTAGAAAAAATCCGGCCATTTTAATTAGCGGTCACGATTTAAAAGATATGGAAGAGTTGTTAGAGCAAACAAATGGAACTGGAGTTGACGTTTATACTCATAGCGAAATGTTGCCAGCACAGTATTATCCTGCTTTTAAAAAACACAGTCATTTAGCTGGAAATTACGGTAATGCATGGTGGAAACAAACTGAAGAATTCGAGTCTTTTAATGGTCCAATTTTATTCACAACAAATTGCATTGTTCCTCCAACAAATATCGCTGGTTATAAAGATAGAATATACACTACCGGCGCATCTGGTTTAGCCGGAGCAAAGCATATAGCAAACCGAGCAAAAGATGGTAAAAAAGATTTTTCTGAAATTATTGCTCATGCAAAAAAATGTGCTTCACCTACTGAAATTGAAACAGGAGAAATAGTGGGAGGCTTTGCACATAATCAGGTTTTACAATTAGCAGATAAAGTTGTTGAGGCAGTAAAATCAGGTGCTATACGTAAATTTTTTGTTATGGCAGGTTGTGATGGCAGACAAAAAGATAGAAATTATTATGAAGAATTTGCTGCTAAACTTCCAATGGATACAGTAATTCTAACCGCAGGTTGTGCAAAATATCGTTATAATAAATTAGCATTAGGAGATATTGGTGGAATACCAAGAGTTTTAGATGCTGGTCAATGTAACGATTCGTACTCACTTGCAGTTATTGCTTTAACTTTAAAAGATGTATTTAAATTAGAAGATATTAACGATCTTCCAATTGCATACAATATTGCCTGGTATGAACAAAAAGCTGTTATTGTTTTACTTGCATTATTATCTCTTGGGGTAAAGAAAATTCATTTAGGACCAACACTTCCTGCTTTTCTTTCTCCAAACGTAGCAAAAGTATTGGTAGATAATTTTGGTATTGCAGGAATTGGCTCCGTTGACGAGGACATGAAAATGTTTTTGCAACCTGAATTAGAATTAGAGCATAATTAATCATATTAAAAGATACATTTATCAAATAAATTTTAAGGATAGTCTGATTTGAATTAATTTTATTATTTAGAATTAATTCAAATTAGACTTCTTAGTTAAAATAAAAAATTATGAGTTCAATTACATTTAATCATTCTACAATTTTTGATTTAGCCAAAAGTGTAGATTACTCTGATGGATCAGTAGTAAGTAAAACAATAACTAAAAAAACAACCGGAAATTTATCGCTTTTTGCATTTGATAAAGGACAAGGATTAAGCGAACATTCTGCACCATTTGATGCAATTATTCAGATTCTTGATGGAAATGCTGAAATATCAATAGATAAAAAACCATATAATCTTACTAAAGGTGATTTTATTATAATGCCAGCAAATATACCTCATTCTGTTTTTGCACACGAAAAGTTTAAAATGCTTTTAACTATGATAAAAGGAGAGTAATATGAATACAAATGAAGTTATTTGTACTTGTGCAGAAATTAATGAGCAACAAATAGTTTCTGCAATAAGAAACCAAAATCTAAAAACACTAGATGAGGTTTGTGAAACAACTGGAGCGGGTATGGTTTGTGGTGGTTGTAGGCCGGTAATTCAGGAAATTTTAAACAAATTAAACAAATGATTAATATTACTAGTTATGAAAACGCAAGCCAGGTTAGATTCGATATAGAGGCTAAAAAAATGTTTTCAAATAATAAAGTAGAGTTAATTAAACTTAGCATAAAGCCTGGCGAAGAAATAGAAATACACAAAAACTCTTTTGATGTTATTTTTTATGTGGTTTCAGGTAAGGGTGATTTAACAATTGAGCTAGAAAAAGTTGAAGTTTGCTCAAACTCAACTGTTTTTGTTAACCAAAACTCATTAAGAGGTTGGAAAAATAATTCTGAAAATTATTTAGAATTATTAGTTGTAAAACTATTTTGCAACTAGAATGTTTTTTTTTATAGTTTTAGCATAAGTTAATAGTGTAATAACTATGTAATAACAGGTAGTAATCACGAAGTAATGGTTCTGTAATAATGCAAAGTAACAGATATTCATATGTAGTAATTGGGTAATATTGGACAAGTAATACTGTAGTATTGATGTAGTAACAATGTAATAACAGGTAGTAATCAAGTAGTAATGACTTTGTAATGATATGAAGTAATGGATACTGTAATGTAGTAATCAGGTAATATT
>CAILUD010000205.1 GCA_903837285.1 uncultured Bacteroidota bacterium
AGTGTAAATATAAAGATTATTTATCAGGTAAATGTAGATATATTTTTTATAAAAGATATTGAGTTTAAAACTTTATAATAATTCAAAAATATTTTTTCATAGACAAAAATTACTTAGCTAATCGGGATTTACTCCCTTTGGCCGTAAAAATAGTTTCAATCCCGATTCAAATAATTGTGGATTTGTAATCCGCTAATTGACAATACTCCAAAGATTCAACAATAATTTGTTTATAATCAGGCTTGGGAAATATATCAATCCAATCAAAAAAATTTAATGTTAGAAAATAAATATAACTTGGTAAAATTTTATTTCTTATACCCATAATACAAATATAATCAAAATATTAGAATTTAATCGGGATTTAAAATCCCGGGTAATTTTGTTCAGGATTACAAATCCTGAACAGCTAAATTTTCATAAACAAAAATAATATTACTACTTTTAAAAGTTCAAAGAATTTTAATGAAATTTATACCATAATACTATGAATGTTGATGTTCTGTTAGGTTTACAATGGGGTGACGAAGGTAAAGGAAAAGTTGTTGATGTACTGGCACCCGATTACCAAATTATTGCACGTTTTCAGGGCGGTCCAAATGCTGGACATACACTTGAGTTTGAGGGACGTAAACACGTTTTGCATATAATTCCTTCAGGAGTTTTTCGTAACGATTGCGTAAACATTATTGGCAATGGCGTTGTAATTGACCCAATTATATTCGAAAAAGAAATTATCGGACTTACTCCATATTGTCCAAATATTTTCAAGAACCTGATTATCTCTAAACGGGCACAGTTAATACTCCCATCACACCGGTTACTAGATGCAGCATACGAAGCAGAAAAGGGATGTGCAAAAATAGGTTCTACGCTTAAAGGAATTGGACCAACTTATACCGATAAAATTTCACGTAACGGCTTAAGAGTTGGCGATATTTTGAGTCCCGATTTTCATAAAAAATATACCGAACTTAAAGAAAAGCATATTCAGATTTTAAATATGCTGAAATTTGAATACAAGTTAGAGGAAGAAGAAAATAAATGGTTCAACTCTATTGAATTAATAAAAAAGTTTTCTCTTATCGACAGCGAAATTGAAGTTAACAATTTAATATCAAAAGAAAAGAAAATTTTAGCAGAAGGTGCACAAGGAACAATGCTTGATATTGACTTTGGTTCATATCCTTTTGTTACTTCTTCAAACACAGTTTGCGCAGGGGCCTGCACAGGCTTAGGAATAGCACCATCAAAAATAGGCGAAGTATATGGCTTATTTAAAGCATATTGCACAAGAGTTGGAAGTGGTCCTTTTCCTACCGAATTAAATGATGCATCAGGCGAACAATTAAGAAAAACTGGAAACGAATTTGGTTCAACAACTGGTCGTCCACGTAGATGTGGTTGGGTTGATTTAGTTGCTTTAAAATATTCTGTAATGATTAATGGAGTTACTGGATTAATTATGACAAAAGCAGATGTTTTAAATGAATTTGACGAAATAAATGCAGCTGTTTCATATTCTATAAATGGCGAAATATTCGAAAATATTCCATACGATTTATCTCAGAACATTATACCACAATACAAAATTTTTAAAGGTTGGAAAACTGACATTTCAAAAACAACTAGCAAAAGTGAGCTTCCTTTGGAATTAAAAGAATATATTAAATTTATTGAGAACTTTGTTAAGGTTCCAGTTATAATGGTTTCGGTGGGACCAGACAGAAAAGCAATTGTTGACTTAAGATAAATTCATGAGAATATTTCTCATTTTAATATTTGCTATTTCTTTTTATTCTGCACTTTGTGCCGACACTACAAAAGTTGCTTTTGCTGTGCGAACAGCATCTCCGCCAAAAATAGACGGAATATTGGATGAGATATGGAACTCTGCCAAACCTATAACAGATTTCGCACAATTTACCCCTCACTACAATGTTGCAACAACTCAAAAAACTGATGTAAGAATATTATATGACGATAATGCAATTTATGTTTTTGCAAATTTATTTGACACAAGCCCAGATAGTATCCTTAAACAATTAGGTAATCGCGACGACGATAATTTAAATGCTGATTACTTCGGAATTGAATTCGATACTTATAACAACCAGCTTGATGCATATTCTTTTATGGTTTACTCTTCGGGTGTACAAGCAGACAGCAGGGAGTTTGACGATACATACAATGCTGTTTGGGAAAGTAAAACAAAGATTACAGAAAACGGTTGGACTGCTGAATATAAAATACCATATTCTGCTTTGCGTTTTCCAACTACAGATATTCAAACCTGGGGAATGGAGATTTATAGAAATATAAGAAGAATTCGTGAAATGGATTATTGGGCTTTACTTATAAAAGGCTCACAAAATGACTTAGTATACTGGGGAAAATTAAAGGGACTTGAAAATATTAAGGCACCAATACGACTATCATTTAATCCATATATTTCAGGTGGTTTAGAAAATTACAAATATGATAAATGGAACAATTCTGAAAATTCATGGTCATTTGCAGGTGGATTAGATCTAAAATATGGAATTAACGAAAGTTTCACTTTGGATATGACATTAATGCCTGATTTTAGTCAGGTGCAGTCAGATAACAAAGTAAAAAACTTATCTGCTTTTGAAACTGTTTATAACGAACAAAGACCATTTTTTAATGAAGCTATAGATTTATTTTCTAAAGGAAATTTATTTTATTCAAGAAGAATTGGCCGAACACCACATGGTTTTTATGATGTAGAAAACGTTCTTGATAGCGGGGAAACAATAAAAACAAATCCCACACAATCTCAGTTATTAAATGCAACAAAAGTTTCTGGCAGAAACAGAAAAGGCTTAGCAATTGGTTTTTTTAATGCAATAGTAAACGATACATGGGCCACAATAAAAAAAACAGATGGTAGCACAAGAAGAATTCTTACTGAACCATTAGCGAACTACAATATTTTAGTTTTCGATCAGGCATTAAAAAACAATAGTTCAATATTTTTATCAAACAGTAATTATACCCGCGATAAAGATTTTCACAACTCTAATGTTACGGTTGGTGGTTTCAATTTGGTAGATAAAACAAATTCATGGTCGATAAATGGAAGTGGTGGCATTAGTCAAAGATATTACAGAGGAAGCATTCCTGCAGGTATTGAAAAACCAATTCCAGGTTTTAAATATGCATTAAGTGCCGGTAAAGTTAATGGCAAATTTAAATTTGCATTAAACAACAGTATAGTAAATAATCATTATAACGCTAATGATGTTGGATTAACATTATACAATAATTTTATAAATAACAATATAAATGTTAGCTATAATATTTATGAACCTTTCTGGATACTAAGAGAGCTTTCAAATAATTTTTCTATAAACAATAGTATTAATTATTCTACAAAAGATATTTCTGGTTTTGAATTAAATTATAATTTCTGGTGTACTTTAAAAAACTATTTAAGTATTTGGGGGCAATACGGAGCTACTATTTATGAAGGTTATGATTATTATGAGCCAAGAGTTGAAGGTAGATTTTTTAGAAAAAAGAAAACCAACGGCTTTAGTTTAGGCTTCTCCTCAGATTACAGAAAAACATTTGCTTTAGACGGGAATATAGGTTATTACAACACTCCTGCTTTTAACGATAAATTTAAAGAACTTACCCTTTCTCCTATTCTTAGAGTCTCAAATCATTTCTTGTTTAAATATTCTTTCTCTATATACAATCAAAGCAATGAAAAAGGTTTTGCAACTTTATCTCAGGATACAATTATTTTTGGAAATCGCGATGTTACCACAATTACAAACTCTTTTGAAGGAAAATACATTGTAATAAATGATTTGTCAATTAGTCTTAGAGCAAGGCATTACTGGTCGAAAGGTGTTTACGATCAGTATTTTCAATTATTAAATGATGGTAGCCTTTCTGAATTAAATACCGACTTTGCACAAAATTTTAACTACAATTCTTTCAATATTGATTTTGTAGTTAGCTGGCAATTTGCTCCCGGCAGTAATTTAAGTTTTGTATGGAAAAAAGAAATTTTGAATGAATCAGATGTTATTATTAATAATTTTAATAAAAACTTTTCTAATACATTTGAGCAACCCCAGTGGAATACCTTCTCGATTAAAGCCATTTATTACCTAGATTACCAATATCTTAAAAAGAAAAGCAAATAACTTTTTATATTAATTTCTCTAAAATTTTAAAACAAAATTATTATTATTATATTTGCATCATGGCCCCGTAGCTCAACTGAATAGAGTATCTGACTACGGATCAGAAGGTTACAGGTTTGACTCCTGTCGGGGTCAC
>CAILUD010000206.1 GCA_903837285.1 uncultured Bacteroidota bacterium
CTGGATATGAGTTGATTAACGATTCTGTTGTGTTTAAGAATGTGAAGGTATTTCAAAGAGTTATTTGAAATGAAACTGTTTTGATGCAATGGTTGCTGTTTAATGAGCTTTTAATCAATGAGCTTTTAATCAATGGGTTACTGTTCAAATGGTGCTTATTTGTTTATTGGGTGTTCCCATTGAAAGAATGGTCAGGCTTTTCGTTGCAATCTTTTTTTAATAAAAAAAAGGATTTTCACTTCAATCCTTAACACGAATTGTTTTTCAGAAATAAGAGGGGAGGAGCCGTAATTAATGGCTAACCGGCAGACTAAAGTGTCAGATTTGACATGATTGAAACTTGATTCACCCATCATGCCCACAGTGTGATGGGTGTTTTTAAGTTAGTGGGTTCAGTAGGTCTTACTTTATTTTTCTTCTTTGCCAGATCAATGGATTTCTGCTTTGATGGAAAACAGCAATCACAAATATTTTATTGTCAGAGATCACATAAAACAAGCTGAATGGGAATCTTTTGATATTTGCTTTGTAGATGGAATCCAATACTTTAGGGAACTGTAAGGGATTCTCCAATATCCTCTTTGACAGGTTTCCAACTTCTTCAATTAGTTTGTGCCCTAAGCCTTTTTGTTGGGAATTATACCAGATGACAGACTCACGTATGTCATATTCGGCATTTTTAGTAAATATTATCTTATTGATTATCAAAGCTTTTTTAATTCTTCCTGTAGAACATTCCAGTCTTTTCCTTCTGGGTTTTCAAGAAAATCGCTGTACCTTTCTTTTAGTAATTGTTCGGTTGCAGGGCATAATTCATCTGATTCTTTGACGATATCGATGAAATCATAATCTTCTCCCAGGGTTTTAAGCATATTTATTATGCTTTTTGCCTTTTTAGTCTTGTCGTTTATGTGTATGGTATACGTCACCGGCTTTATTTGTATTGAACAAAGATACATTAATTTAAAGCAAAATAATGACGACTGTTTCTGTATTTTGTGATAAACGTTTCTTTATGAATAGGAATGTTTCATGTGTTTTTCATTTCTATCCGGTAGTTTGTTTTTAGTTTATGCTTGATTCCTTTTATTTGTTATTTATATGGATTACATTTGTCATTAAAACAGATTATGGTCTCGATAGTCATTCCTACCCATGCTTACCTTAAGAAATATGCTTTTCATCTGGCCAACTCCCGTGGAGTGATTCAGATATCATCAGCGGATAACTGGGGAATATTATTGCTCAAGATTCTGCAGAAGAAAGCCAGCTGGGAACCCAATGAGAAACTTAAATTTGAGGATGAGATTACTTTTGGGATCACAGAGTTCTTTTATTCCAAAACAGGTTTCTTCATCTCAAAGCAAAACATCAACTTCTTTAACAATTCTTTACAGAGTCAGTTTGAAGAGGCGCTTTTTGTTCAGGCAACGATCAACCTGACAGGTTCTTTTAAAACAACAATTGAAGAACAGATTCAATCCTATCTGTGTTTTTATAACATCACTGAAAACGAAAAATCACTGGATTCGTTGTTAAAAGCCTATCAGCGCTGGAGAAAAGAACATAACTATAAGCTAATCAGGGCGTAATAAATTTTTGATATTTTTGTCCGGTGAAATCAATTATCTATTTTATTGTTTTTCAGGTATTTGTGTGATTAATCTGTTAAAATTGTCTTTTGAATTGATGGGTAACTTATATAGCTAAATAAACACGAATCATTTAAAATTGAAGACATGCTTTAGGTAAAATCGGTAAGCTTCAGGGAGGTTTGCAAGGATTGCACTTTTTGGGTTCTAAGATAGGTGTAATTAGCAACTTTGTTTCCTCAAATTTTCGCAAAAGTAAAGTACCAGATTTTCGCAAAAGTAAATACCCACTTTTAAGAAAAAGCTAAGAGATTTGGCAAACAGAAATTCAAATCTTAAGGCAATGGACACACCAAAA
>CAILUD010000207.1 GCA_903837285.1 uncultured Bacteroidota bacterium
GCATCCTCCGTATTACCGCGGCTGCTGGCACGGAGATAGCCGATGCTTATTCGTACAGTACCGTCAGCTTCTTACACGTAAGAAGGTTTCTTCCCATACAAAAGAAGTTTACAACCCATAGGGCATTCATCCTTCACGCGGCATGGCTGGTTCAGGCTTGCGCCCATTGACCAATATTCCTCACTGCTGCCTCCCGTAGGAGTCTGGTCCGTGTCTCAGTACCAGTGTGGGGGATCATCCTCTCAGACCCCCTAGCCATCGTAGCCTTGGTAGGCCGTTACCCTACCAACAAGCTAATGGCACGCATGCTCATCTTTAACCGTTGGAACTTTAATTAAAAAGAGATGTCTCTCTTTAATATTATGGGGTATTAATTCCGATTTCTCGGAGCTATGCCCCAGTTAAAGGTAGATTGCATACGCGTTACTCACCCGTGCGCCGGTCGCCACCAAATATTGCTACTCGTGCTGCCCCTCGACTTGCATGTGTTAAGCCTGCCGCTAGCGTTCATCCTGAGCCAGGATCAAACTCTTCATAGTATAAAGAGTTAAATATTACTCAAGATTAATTTCTCATTGAATTAACAATTACTTACCTCAAATTTTCCTTTTCAATATTTTCAAAGAACGGTTTTTCTAATTTTTCGGAGTGCAAAGATAAATGAATTTTTATTCCCTGCAAACTTTTTCTAGAAATTATTTCAACAATTTTATCAGAACGATTTTTCTAATTTTTCGGAGTGCAAAGGTAAACTAAATTTTATTCCCTGCAAACTTTTTAGAAAATATTTTCTTCACAATTTTGTTAGAACGTTTTTTTAAGAGGCTGCAAAGGTAATAGCTGGAATTTAATTCTCCAAACAATTCTGACTTTATTTTAAAAGAAAGTTTCAAATAACTCTATTACAGTTCATCTATTTTTAATTAGAAAGGGAACGATTGGAATAAAGAACCAAAACAATTAAATTTTAAGTTAAATTGGAACTTAAAATAATTATAAAATGCTTGAAAGTTTTAGATAATCTTTCCGTTTTTTGAATCAATTTAATTCTTAAGCGGAGCATAAACTGCAATAAAATATTATTAGTAATTTAAGAAATTGGAAAAAAACAGCGTTTATTTAGAAAAAGAGACTGCAATAACTGCAATTTTTCTTTCGCAAGCGGCAGATGGACTATAAACAGAATTTCTAACATCGTTAAGGTTATCGCTAACTCCCTTAATTACCATTTCTTCTCCAAATGCTTCTTTTTTAATTATTAATGCGTTTGCTCTTGAACTAGTCCCATTAATATAAGGTATAAAAACACCATTCTTATATTCATTAAAGAAGTTTACAAGACTCTGAGTTCTTCTTTTTGATAAGTTAATATTATATGCATTACTATTAAGTGGGCTTGCATAACCTTTAATAGTTATTTCAATATTTTGTCCAGCATCTAATAGTTGTTCCATTAACTGAGTAAATTTAACAAGCTTTGCAAAATTCTTCTCAACACTATCTATAAAGAAACTCTCAATTTCTACTAATGCTTTATCTTTTGCTTCATCGATAAGGTTTTGTGACCACATGCTCTGATAATCGTTACGAAGTGCAAGGTAATTATCAGCAGTTGTAGCATAATTTAAAGTTGTAGTAGTATCCCAAGTTCTTGGATTTGGTTCATCATTATGAAAATACAAAGAAATGGGAATAAGTTCCTTTGTTTTTTGAATAAGCTTTGTTTCTAATTTAATTTCTGGAACTGAATCCTTTTTAGGTTTAGGAAGCTCTATCTGAAATAAATCGTTGCAACAGCTAGCTGTTGAATTGATCCTATCCAAAGTTCTATTTGATGAAAAATAAGCATTACTTCTATCGCATGAAATATTGTAGAAAACATCATAGCTACTAGTATTTATCGGGAATCCTAGATTCTGAGGATATTTCATTTGTTCTAAATTTCCCTGCACCGAAAAGATATCAGTTCCTCCTAGATTATCAAACCACTCACTTGCAAAATACATTGTTTGAGTTTTATCATCATAAAATGGTGTACACTCATCATCAATACTATTAATATTCTTTCCGAAATTCACTGGCTCGCCATAACTGCCCACACTATCAATCTTACTATACCAAAGATCTAATTTTCCAATTCCTCCATCTCGATCTGATGCAAATAAAAGATAATTCCCTATAGATGTTTTAGCAAAACAAGGATTTGTAGTTGAAGCGCCATCTACATTTATAATATTTGATAATAATAGTGGCTGCGACCATTGATTTGAATTATACTCGGATTGATACAACTGACATTTGAACTTACCAGGCTTCCTATCACAAGCTGCAAAAATCACCTTTTTATTACCATTAATAAATGTATAGCTAGAAATATTTTTATTTGGTATATTAATATTAGTGTCAAGCAAATTAACATTCAATAAACTATCTTTAAAACTATAAGATTTTAATTTTGAGAAGTAATTCAAACTATCTTCAATTGTCTCAGGTTTTAGAGCCGTTATATATTTTAAAGTATCCCCAAAATCGACAATTTGAAATTCGCTAAAAGGAGTATTATAGGTAGAATCCAATCTAATAAAAGGAGTTTCAACAGGATCGAATGTTAGAAACAATGCATTTTCACATGAAGTAACCTCATGTCTAGCCTTTTGAGTATAATAATCTTTAGTTTTAATATTAGCATTAAAATATTTCCTAAAACTTAACTGTGCTTTCTGATATGAACCCATGCTTTTTTGAACTGTTCCCAACCAAAAATTCGATAACGGGTATGTTTTATTTTCGCGTTCGGCAACATAATGATACCATTTTTCGGCAATTGTATAATTACGATTCATTCGAGCAGCTTCCGCAAGTTTCCATGCAACCGGAGGTGTCTCACTCATTTGAATTGCTCTAGAATAAAAGAAAACTGCCGCCTCAAAATTTTCTGTTTCAAAAGATTTTTTTCCTCGATGAAGTAGCTGTCTGATAGACTGTGCCGAAATAACATTACACAGGAATATGAAAAATAACAATATGAAAAAAGGTTTCTTCATTTACTAAATATAAGGCGGACAAATATGTTTTCCAGGAATTATCATTTTATTAGAATTACCAAAAATGTACCTTAACGATAACTCTAATCCTCCCCTTCCTGAACTTGCTGCTTTTAAAGTCGAAATATTAATATCATAACTAATCCCTACTCTGAAATTCTGGTAATCAAATGCAAAGCAAGCAATTCCTGCATCCTTCATTCTAAACCAACCACCTAAATAAATTGAACGAAAGGCAACAGAATTTAATTTACGTTGAAATAATCCTCCAAAATTTAATTCATTAAATCTTCCTTGCCTGAACCAAAAGACTGTTGGCAAAAAAGAAGTTTTTTCATTAATTAAAAAAACCGCACTTAGATGAAGATCAAATTTCCGGTCGAGATTTACTGCAGTCTGATCGAAAAATGATTGCTTTGGTTTATTTAAATGATGAAAGGCTATTCCAGCTTCAACTGGTATTTTTTTAATAACATAGTTTGCAGAAATACCAAAGGATCCATCAAAGTAATGCACATTATCAGTTGGAAATGTTTCTCCACTTAAAATATTTGGATCATAGGTGTAACCATTATATTGATTTCCAAAATAGAACTCAGAATAATTTACAGAATGTTGATTATAAGCAAAATTAAACCCACAAGAAATTAAGAGATTAGTATCATTTTTAAATTTATAATGATAAGCTATCGCAAGCTTTACCTGATTAGTTCCAAAATCACCATCTCCGGCTTTATCAGTATTAAAAACTATACCTGCACCAAAAAATCCAGGAATAGGAAATTTTCTAAGAGCAGCATCAAAAGTAGATGAAAATGTTCGATAAGGCGAAGTAATGCTTCTCCATTGTGTACGTTCATTTAAATGTAAGCGATAATCTAAATCAAAATTACCTGTTAAGGCAGGATTTAAATTAATTGGAGAAAAATCTGCTTGAGAAAAATGAATATCTTGAGCTATAGACTTTAAAGCCAAAATAAAGCAAAAAATAAGTATAAAATAAATTCTTCCCACAATTACCTTATTAGTGTAATATTCCCCTTTTTCTCAAACAACAAATTATTAATACAAGTTACCTTTAAATAATAAACAAAGACAGCCGGATCTAATGCTTTCCCTTTAAATGTTCCATCCCAACCATAATTTACATCTGTAGTAGAAAAAACTTTTTCGCCCCAACGGTCATATATTGCAAAATAAAGTTTTGAAGCAATATCCGCTTTCACATATAGTTTGTCATTCTGTCCATCATTATTTGGAGTGAAAGCATTTGGCACATAAATATAAGGATCGCCACAAATAACATCCATCACAATAATTGAAACAGTATCTGTATTTGAACAGCCATAACTATCCTGAATTATTACCTGATAAGTTGTCGATTCCGTTGGCGAAGCAGTTGGGTTTTGCAAATGAAAACCATTTAAAGTGCCTGAAGGAGACCAAGAGAACTGATAATTTGAATTTGATATCGCAAAAAGCTGCGAACTTTGACCTTCATAAATTATATGATTATTTGTTGTCGCATCAACTACAGGCAAATAATCTGAAATACCCACTTGAAAATCTTCAATAAAAGTACAGCCCTTAGCGTCAGTAACTGTAACGTCATAATTACCAGAGCATAGATCTGAAATTGTAGAAGAATGCATACCATTACTCCAATTAAAAGAATAAGGTAAAGTACCTCCATAAACCGGAAGTTGTATTACTCCGTTACAGGCAACAGCACATGCCACAGGGGTTATCGTAGTGTCATAAGTTATTAATGCTGGTTGAGTTATATTAATAAATGTTGAATCGGGACAATTATGAGCATCTAAAACATATAACCAATAAGTACCAGGGGTTAAACCATTAATTGTTGGACCGGTTTCACTTGTACTCCAACTATAAGTATAAGGTGAAGTACCACCATGAATAACAGAACCAGTTGCAGAAGTATTTCCACCAAAACAATTTATACCAGGAGTAGTTATTATGGGAATAATTGAATCTGGTTGATTTACAAATACACCTTGTACCCTCACACAAAATTCAGCATCTGTTACCGAAACCACATAATAACCTGAACATAAATTTGAGATATTAGGGTTTATGCTATTTGTACTCCATAAATATGAATATGGCGGTAAGCCTGGAGAAGTTACACTTGCAGATGCACTTCCATCGCAAGTACCATAACATAACGTACTTTGTGAAGCTGCATGTAAAGCAAGATTTGATTGGTCAATAATTGTTGTAACTAAAATGGTATCACAACCATTTGCATCTGTTACGGTTACAAAGTACTGACCTACATATAAATTAGTTATTAAAGAATCGTGATAAACATTATTCCAATTATAAGAATAACCCGGAGTACCTCCCGAAGGTGTTACAACAGCGGAACCAGTATTTGGATGAACAGGATTGCAAGAAGCTGTTGTTAAACTAGCAATATTTGCATTTAATAACAGAGGCTGAGTAATAATAAATGGCAGCGCATGAGTACAACCTATAGCATCAGTAACTGTTACCGAATAATTATTCGGACAAAGATTTTGGGCAACTGAAGAAGTATCTCCATTACTCCAATGATAAGTATATGGAACTAGTCCATTATTTGGATAAACATATAACGAACCATTACAATGTCCATAACAATTTACATTAACAACAGGACCAGGGCTTAAAGTAAATTGATCAACAATAACACTTACAGAATCAATTGTGCTGCAATTGTGTTGATTTGTTACAGAAACATAGTACCACATATTTTGTGTAGGAAGTACTTGCAATTGTGAAGTTCCTTGTCCGGAAATAACACCATAACCCGGCCACCAATTATATGTTAAAACATCGCCAGCAACATTATTTATTGCATTAAGAGCAACCTGACTGCCCGAACAAACTGAAGTATCTGAAGTCAAATTTACACCAACAGGATAAACAGAAACTATAACAGAGTCAACAATATCGCATATTTGAGATGACGCCTGAATGTAATATGTTGTAGTTTGTGATGGATTTACATTTAAGTTACTTATTGAATGATTTGAATTTAAAATAGGACTGAAATTAGTATTTGTCGACCACAAATATGTAACATTAGAAGTAGTTCCTGTTACAGTAGCATTAATATTTATAGGATTTCCACTACAAATTGTAACATCAGTTGTATTTATTGAAAGTTGCTCAACAAAAATTTGTCTTGTTATACTATCTGCCAGATTGCAAGAGGTTGGATGTGATGCAACCAAAGTAACATTATACACCCCCGGACTAGTATAAACATGATTTGGCTCAAAATCAGTTGAAGAAGAACCATCTCCAAAGTTCCAGTTATAATTAGTAGCAAGTTGGCTTGAATTTGTAAAATGAACAGTATCATTTGCGCATACAGGACCACCATTAAACTCAGCAATAGTTAATGGTAACTCAAAACTGAATTTAAAAACCGCATTGTTACAATTCCATGTTGTTCCGGTAGAACCCCCATTATTGGGCGACCAAACATTTGCAGGAGATGTTGGAAATCCATTGCAACTTAATCCGGTGCTATAATTACCACAACTAGCACAAACTGATTGGTAAATATTTCCAAGTTTATCAAAACGACTTGTTCCACCATCAACATGATCATGCCCACAATATCCAGAATTACCTGCAGGGTGGTTTTCACCAAAAAAAGTAGCATATTCTAAATGTGAAGCATCATCGGCCATTACCATTAAATAAAAATCCTGACCATCAGTTGTTGACTGAAAAGCATTTGCAGTTACATCCATATTATGCGTACCATCAATTACCCAATTGGCATCGCCATAATTTGCCCATTCTCTTCCCCATCCCGCCAAATATATTCGATTACAATAATCGACAGAAAATGCTGTTAACGAGATATTTGGCTTGCCAATTCCAGTACCAAAAACAGTGCTCCAAATTGGGTTAGATAAGTTATTAGGAAATTTTGCAATAAACTGACCGCTATTTGGGGTTCCATATGTAGCATTTGAAATAAATGTACTACCTGACGCTTTTGTTTGTCCTGTTAAATATACATTTAACAATTTATCTACTCTTATAAAATACACCTGATCATATAGTGCAGAACCAAAATATGATGACTTAATTAAATTCGAACCATTTGCTGAAATATGAGCAAAAAATCCATCGGCAGTTCCGCCCATATAAGCTTGCTGATAAACTCCAGTAGTAGTTTGAATATTATTTGAACTTGTTCCTCCGCCAATATATACCTCTCCATTAAAATCTAAATCAAGAGAATAAATCGCATCATCATTACTTCCACCAAAATAACTACTCCACAACAATTGCGTTAAATCAATATTTAATTTAAAAACTACCCCTTCCTGATTTCCACCATATGTTGGATTAAAGCTACCTGCAGTTGTTGGGAAATTACTTGAAAAAGTGCAAGTTCCTACATAAATATTACCATTACCATCACAAATAACTTCACCTCTTGCACCATCAGCATAATTATAATATAATGCACCATTTCCATTCATGAGGTATGAGTTGTAAGAGTCACGAAAATTTAACCCATCGTTTTCTGAACCGCCGATAAATGTTGATCCAAGCAATGTAGCTCCATCTGCACTTAACTTTGAAACAAAAATATCTATACCAGATGCATAGTTTACCATTCCATCATAAGTTAAGCTTGTTCCTCCGTTAAAAGAATTATCGTAAGCATTTGCAGTCATAGGAAAATCAGAGGAACCTGTTGTTCCAAATAAAATTAAATCTCCCTTCCTGTCACTAACCAAACTATGTGGCATTTCTGCACTAATAGTACCTCCTATATATGTTGCCCATAGCCTTTGAATACCAGTAGCATCATATTTTATAATTGTAATATCTGTAGATCCACCAGCGTAATTTACCTGATAAGCTCCCAAAGATGTAGGATAACCAAAATTAAACCCGATACCACCCGAAAAAACATTTGATTCTTCGTCAAAAGTTGCTGTAAAACCCCAATTATCAGATGTAGAGCCAGAGTATGTTGAAAAAACCAAAACAGGATCGATTACCAATGTAAAATTATGATTATAATCTTCGGGAAACTGAAAAGCAACTTTTCCATCACGAATAAGAAATTTACATGGTATTTTAATTTTAACACCATCAATTTCCTGATAAGCAAAAGGTTTTAATTCTGAAGTTTTACTAAAACTCGTTTTTACAGCTAGCGATCCATCAGTATCAATAAATAAAGCGTCCTGACCTTCATACGATAATCTGATATCATCTGAATTACCACCTGGATTTACAATAAAATCATACTGAATAAACTTTTGATCGTTTACATAAATTTTAAAATCGATATTCTGATAAATATTACTATAGTTAACAGTATTATACCTTAATGCTTTTGATACCCATTTCTTTGAATCATTTCCAATAATATAATTTGTATAATCGCTATTAACATTAATGGAACTTATTTCACTTTTTAAAGTATTACAAAATTTTACTTTATAACTGTGCATGTGCACTATTCCATCGTTATGTTTTTCAGCCTTTTGCTGACTATGTGATTTTTGAATATCTTTTGAATCAATAAAATTATATGTTAATCCATCTTCCTCTAAAAACAATGCACCACCAGGAAGTTCTGTTTTATATAAGGCATTAGAATGCCACTGCCCTTTGTTTTCGATAAATCCGGGTTGACAGTTTGCATTAATGGTAATAATCACCAATATTATAAATAGAATATAACGCATGGTTAAAATTTTGTATAAATTTATAAAAAAAACATAGTCAAAACAAAAAATGTCAATTATAATAATGTGCCTGTATTATTTTAGTTGGTATCAAACAAATTTCGTCGACTAAATTAAGCTTTCGGCGTATAAATCATTATATTTGTATAATCATTATGCAACCTTTATAAAAACAGCACAGTCTAACTAACGCCTGAAAATGCTAAGCGAACAGCAAATAATCGAAGGCTGCTTAAAAAACAACCGGAAATCTCAGAAGTTGCTATACGAAATGTATGCTTCTAAGTTCTTAGGTATGTGTATGAGGTATGCTAAAGATAAGCAAGAAGCTGAAGACATTTTGCAGGATGGTTTTTTAAAGATATTTGGCAGAATTAGCCAATTTTCTGGAACAGGTTCTTTTGAAGGCTGGATGAAGCGTATAATAATAAACACTGCAATTACAAACTACAGACAGAATCTAAAGCATTATTACAAACAATCTATTGATGATGTAAATGAAACAGATTTTGAAGCTACTAATGTTGAACAAGAGTATTCGCTGGAAGAACTATTAAAAGTAGTTCAGGATCTTCCACCGGGATACAGAATGGTTTTTAATATGTTTGCAATAGAAGGTTTTCAACATAAGGAAATTGCACAAATGATGGGAGTTGATGTAACAACTTCAAAATCTCAGTATTCACGCGCCAGAAAGCTACTTAGAACCAAATTAGCAGAATTAAAAAAAGAAAAAATTGAGTTTTAATAATGAGTGAAAATCAAAATATAGAAGATCTTTTTAAAAGTAATTTAAACAATTTGAATGTTGTACCAACATCAAAAGTTTGGGAGGGTGTAAGCTCAAATTTATGGTATTCAAATATTCAAAATGCATTTTATAATTATACCGTACAACCTACAAGCAACGCATGGCGAAAAATTGCTTTAAGGCTTTGGTTTAAAGATTTTATTATTTTTTCGCCTACAAGTTTTAATGTTTACTATTTATCATCTGCATTAATTATTTGTACAGTTTTGCTTTTTTCAAATTTTAATAGTTCTATCAAAGAAATTTCAAATTTGAATATTACATCACAGGAAGAAATCGCTCCAATAATCATTAAAAACAATTCAACTATTAATAATTCTGCTATTTCGCAAAACTTAAACAATACAAATAAAGAAATCGAAAAAGAAGAAAGTCTTATAGTATCAGCATTAAATAATACAAATCAGAATACTACCAAAAACAATAACACCATACAATTTGCGAACAACACTCTACTAATAAGCGATTTGCAAAATGCCAATATTGATAATTTAAATGTTCACGAACCATTACTTGTAAACGAAGAAGAGCTTAATGACAATGTTATTCGTGATAATTCTTCACTTTTAAAAATGCCATTCATTTATTTAACTAATAATTTTAATCTGTTGGCTGATACTTCATTTAAATTACGTACAGAAAATGAATATTATAGCAAACATTGGCAATGGTCAGTTGAAAGTTTTGTAATGCCAATGCTTGGAAGTTCGATTTATAAAATAACAAATAATGAATTAACTAGTTTTGAAAATAACTACGGGGGTTCGGTTTCTTCGCCAACATTGTCGGAAGGGTTATTAATTCAAACTAAACACTTAAATTTATCTTTCCAGACTGGTTTATCATTTAGCAGTTTTACCGATAAACCGGACTATAAATTTTTAAGTTCAAAATATTATACTTCAATGGTTACTGAAATAGTTCCTGATTATAGTTACGAGTATTTTGACGAAGTTATTTTAAACCTTGATAGCCTTTTATTAACAGGCGACTCAGCTTGGATTATAATTAAAGATTCTACAATTATTACAACTTATGATACTGTAATAAAACCATTGACTGTTCAGGTAAATAGCATTAATCATAAAAGAACAACTAATTCATTCTCGTATATCGAAATACCATTTATTGCAGGGTATACTATAAGTCAGGGAAAAATAAATTTTACGCTCCGTGGTGGAATTATTGCTGGAGTTTTAACAACTGTTTCGGGAAGTATGCCTTCGCCATATTCAGAAGTTGGAACCATTGATATTGAAAGCAAAACAACTCGAAATTTTATGCTTTCGGGAATTGCAGGCATTGAAGCATCTTACAATGCCACAAATCATATTTCATTAATTGCAGCACCTGTTTTTAGATTTAATTTATTATCTTTATACAAAAAAGATTATTTAATAAATCAGAGATTTAATAATTATGGCATTAAATTAGGAATTAGATATAACTTTAATTAACTAATTATGAAAACACTACTTCACATTACTCTAATTTTGCTAATACCAATTATAAATTTGGCACAGCAAACATCTTTATGCGATATAACTTATCAATATGAAATTAATGCATCTAATCAATTAATTGATTTTACAAATAAATCTATTAATGGTCCAAAAGTAGTTCATTGGCAATGGGATTTTGGTGATGGCTTAACTTCTAATCTGCCAAATCCTCGTCACGTATACATGCAAGGGGGGTTATATATTGCATGCCTTACTATTATTACAGAAGATGGTTGCGAAAACACTTTTTGCGATTCCATAAATATTGGTAATGACTTATTAGATACTTCATCATTATATTATTCAATATCTGGAAATGTTTATGCAGGGTCTTCTTTACTGCCTTCTGGGATTGTAATTTTATTAAAGAAAATAAATAATCAATATACAGCCATAAGTTTTTCTCATCTTAATAATGGTCATTATGAATTTTCTCAGCTAAATCCAAATGAGTATACTGTATATTGTATTCCAAATTTCAACTTAAATATTAATTATTATCCATCATACTTGCCAACATATTTTGGAGATTACACTAAATGGCAAAATTCTTCTTCAATTACAATAAGCAATAGTTCTTTATCGAGTCAAAACATACAATTAAACAGTAATACCGATATCCTATATGGTCCCGATACTATTTCTGGTTCTTTACATATTGCCGATCCAAATTTTTATGAGTACAATATTTATTGTAGCAATTGGTTTGGTAATATTGCTCCAGGTCCAATAGATCTAGAAATAGCACAAAACATGTCAGTATTATTATTAAATGCTGAAAATGAACCCATCCGTTATGCTATTTCTGACCATTTAGGAAATTTTCAATTTAAAAATTTACCTATTAGAATTTATAAAATATCACCAGAGAAAGCCGGTTTAGTTACTATTCCCGTAAATGTAAACATGCAAATATCTGCAGCAACTCATGCAAATACTTCATTAATTATTGGAGCAAATAGTATATATAGCACTGTTCAAGATCAACTATTTACCGAGTTTGATAAAAACGTTAGTATTTATCCTAATCCAGCAAAGGAGAGCGTAACTTTAAGTATGTCAACAGAAAAATCAACAAAATTTTCTATTCAAATTGAAAACATTGCTGGAAACAATATTTTATTAAGCGATAAATTTACAACTCAGGGTAACGAGAATTTCCTTATTCCTTTAAATAATTTTTCACCAGGTGTATATTTTGTAAAAATTTATACAGAAGGCATACCAGTAATTGTAAGAAAAATTATTAAACAATAGTCTTTTGTTAAAAGTTTAAACACTCTACCCAACTACTGCATTACAATCTGTTATAAAGATTATAACTTTTAAGAAATTTTACCTTTCTCATTTTGTATATCATTTGATGTAATGTACATTTACGTCAATAAAAATATTCAATTTCAAAAATGTCCATATTATTTCACGATATTATATTTGGCCCAATTAAAAGCAGAAGATTAGGCTATTCATTAGGAATTAACCTTTTACCAATAGATTCAAAAATATGTACATTTAACTGCATATACTGCGAATGCGGATGGAATCCGGATAAAATTTTATCTACTGGTTTTAACAAAAGAGAAGATATTTATATTGCACTCGAAAATCGATTAATTGAAATTAAAGAAAATAACGAACCAATAGATATATTAACATTTGCGGGAAACGGAGAACCAACACTTCATCCTAAATTTCCAGACATTATTGATGATGTTATTTCTCTTAGAAATAAATATTTTCCAGAAAAAAAAATAGCAGTATTAAGTAATGCAACAACACTTGGCAATATAAATATTACAGAGGCATTAAAAAAAATTGACCTTCCAATTTTAAAATTAGATTCTGCCATCGAAAATACATTTAGATTAATTAATAAACCATCAGATTCATTTAATTTTAATGAATATATTAATAATCTAGGTAATTTTAAAAACAATATTATTGTTCAAACAATGTTTTTACGTGGCGAAATAAATGGGCATATTGTTGATAACACAACGGAAAACGAATTAAATAAATGGATTGAGGTTGTAAAAAAACTAAATCCAATTAATGTGATGATTTATTCTATCGACAGAGAGCCACCAGCAAAAAAGCTAATTAAAATTCAGCCCGAAGAATTAAAAAAAATAGCAGAAATTCTAAAAACTAATTACATTCCAGTTCAAATGGCATTTTAAATTGGAAAAAAAACTTAACATATTAGTTTGCCCACTCGATTGGGGACTAGGGCATGCCAGCAGAGATATTCCAATTATACATGAATTCTTTAAACGTGGGCATAATGTTATAGTGGCTGGAAGTAAAAGTACTATTGAACTTTTAAGAAATGAATTTCCAAATATTGAATACGAACCTTTTTCAAGTTTAAAAATTACTTATCCAAGTAAAGGTTCTATGGCTTTTCATCTTTTTAAACTTTTTCCAAAAATGTTGTTTTCAATAAAAAAAGAGCATTGCCACTTAAAAAAAATAATTAAAAAATATAAAATTGATTTAGTAATTTCTGATAATCGTTTTGGACTTTGGAGTAAAGCGGCATATTCGGTTTTTATTACCCATCAGGTAATGATTAAAATGCCTAAAAGCTTGCAATTTGCCGAATATTTAATTTACAGAATAAATCGTTTTTTTATATACAAATACCATCGTTGTTGGATTCCCGATAATGAAAATATGCCATACATTGCTGGCGATCTTTCACATAAATACTCGTTAAATGGAAAAACATCTTTTATTGGTTTACTTTCCCGTTTTAACAATGAAAAAGATTATGAAGAAAATCTCTCTTCAGAAAAATTTGAAATTATTGCAATAATTAGTGGCCCAGAACCAGAGCGAACAAAATTTGAACAATTACTTTTAAAACAAATGCAACAACTTGAATGCAAATGTTTAATTGTAAAAGGAAAACCAACCGAAATTCAAGAAAGACAGGAAATAAATAATATTGTAATTATTTCGCATTTGAATACAGAGCAAATGAGAAATGCAATAAAAAATTCTACATATATAATAAGTAGATCGGGCTATACAACTATAATGGATTTAATAGCCTTAAAACGTTCGGCCATTTTAGTTCCAACTCCCGGACAAACAGAACAAGAATATCTTGCAGAATATTATTCGGTTAGAAAAATGTTTGTAGAAATTAAACAAGAAGATTTTAATATTAAAGATGCCATTGCAAAACTTTCAGTTTATTCTAATTTTTATTTAAACCCCGAAGAAAATCTACTAACCAAAGAAATTGAAAGAATAGAAAAGCAGTTATTGGAAAAATTATTTCATAATATTAAATCGTAGATGTAAACTACGATTAGTATCCACAAAAAAAGGCTTCCTTTTCAGAAAGCCTTTAAATATTTTAAATTAAATTTTAACTAAAACTTAGCAAGTATCTCTTTTGAGTATTTATTAGCCTTAAGATTTTCTTTTATTGCCTTAAATGCTTTTATAGTATAATCTACATCTTCCAAAGTATGGGATGCTGTTGGAATTATTCTTAGCATTATAACATCTTTAGGAACAATAGGATAAATTACTATAGTACAGAAAACACCAAAATTTTCACGTAAATCAAAAGTAAGATTTGTTGCTTCCGGAATACCACCTTCAAGGAAAACAGGTGTTACACAAGATTCTGTTCTACCAAGGTTAAAACCTTCTGCTTTTAATCCACTTTGCAATGCTCTAACTATTGTCCATAAATGTTCTTTCATTTCTGGATGAGTTTGTAAAAGTTCTAAGCGTTTTAAAGCACCAAAAACCATAGGCATTGGTAAAGATTTTGCATAAACCTGTGAACGCATATTATACGTTAGGTAATCAATAATCATTTCGGTTGATGCAACAAAAGCACCAATACCAGCCATCGATTTAGCAAAAGTTGAGAAGTAAATATCAATACCATCCTGAACTCCAAAATGTTCACCAGTTCCAGCTCCGGTTGCACCCATTGTTCCAAATCCATGAGCATCATCAACTAAAAATCTGAAATCGTATTCTTTTTTAAGTTCAACTATATCTTTTAACTTTCCAATATCGCCTGCCATTCCAAAAACTCCTTCGGTAATAACTAAAATACCACCGTTGGTTTTTTCGACAACTTTTTTAGCATGTTCTAATTGTTTACGCAGCCCGTCAATATCATTGTGAGGATAAACAAAACGTTTTCCTAAATGCATTCTTAAACCATCAATAATACATGCATGCGATTCACTATCATATACTATTACATCGTTACGGTTTACCAAAGCATCAATAATAGATATCATTCCCTGATATCCAAAATTTAGTAAATATGCTGCCTCTTTGCCTACAAACTTAGCAAGCTTCTGTTCTAATTCTTCGTGAAGTGAAGTATGGCCCGACATCATTCTTGCACCCATAGGATAAGCTAGTCCCCATTTATCAGCACCTTCAGAATCAGCTTTTCTAACCTCAGGATGATTAGCAAGACCTAAATAATTATTCAAACTCCATGTTAAGACTTCTTTTCCACGAAATTTCATACGAGGAGCTACTTCACCTTCCAATTTTGGAAAAGCAAAATATCCATGAGCAACGCTTTGGTATTGACCTAGTTGTCCTTTTTGTTCTTTGATTTTATCAAAAATATCCATTGCTAAAAGGGTTTAGTTAATTTTCTGCAAAGTTAAATTTTATTTTTATACCATTTCAAATTTAAAAAGGACTGTTTAAAAAAAAATAATTAAAATGTAAATTTGCAATATCTGAATTTAAATAAACAGGTGAAACTATTTAAATTAATACCAAACCCCATTGTAAAGACTGGTTTAATTGTTATTGGACTCGGAATAATTGCACTTTTTTTGACTTATATAAGAACATTTATTTCTCCATGGAGAATTAAATTATGGGCTCCGGGCATGTATATTTTTATTGGGATACTAATTCTTGTAGGAGTAATTTTAATTCTCCTTGATGTAATACCAAAGTTGCACGAAAAATATTTCCCCAATTCATTTAACAATTTGCAAAATAAATACCGCAGAAGAAGAACAAAAGCTAAATAACATTTTTATTTTTTTGTTTTATAATATGTTAATGTATATTTTTGAGTTTATTTGATGGCAATCGTTAATCAGTATTTCTAAATAATTAGAATTGAAAATAGGGATGTGTTACCGCTTATTAATAAAAACGAATTGACAGAAATAATTTTATAGTTCATGAAAAATAAATTACACTATGTTATTATTTTATTCTTTTTAATGTACTTGACTTCTTGTTCTACAGCTACTTTAATGTTAACTTCAAAAACTAAACCTAATGAAGTAAAAGACGTTCAATTATTTGATCCGATTTGTTATATGTCTTTAGTCAGTAAAGGGAATAAATCAATATTTAGCGATTCTTTATCTGACAAATCAAAAGAGTTATTATTAAAAATAATACATGATTTTGGCGAAAAAATACCTATTTCAGGAAATATTACTTCATTAAATGAAAAAGTAAAAGCCAAATTGGAAGACGAATTATATAATATGTTAAAATCAAACTATGAAGGCACGTTTTCGAGTATTATACTAACACCTACAATTGATTCTTTATTGGAAAGCAAAGGAAAACAATTTGGTATGTTTGTAATCGCATCAGGTTTTACAAGAACAGAAATAAATTATTCAAATCAAATAACAAAGAGTATTGGATTAAAATTGTTGACTGGTGGAGTATATACTCAAGTACCAATAAAAGCTAGATCTAATGTTTATATAGTAATTGCAGATTCGAAAAATAATAATTTGGCTTTCTTTAGAAGATCAAAAATTGATGGAAAAGAACCTCTTGCCGAAAAAGTAATAAAAAAACAATTAAATGATGTTTTTAAAGGTTATTTTTGGACAAAATAACTGCTTTGTATACGCTTTTATTTAAACATCTTGCAGTTTATACAAAGTAGACGTGAGTGGAATAAAACAAGCAACATAAAAAACATTATTAACATTAATCAAAGTGCAACAACTATATTCACTTAAATAATTTTAACATGAAATCATATGTAGTATTATTTTATTGTATGGCAGTAATTTTTAATTCATTTTCTCAGGATAAAATTTATTTTGATAAAGATTGGAAAGAAACTACTTTGCAAAATGCTGAATATTATAGAATTACGAAAAAGGATTCTATAAGTAATAAATATTATTTTAAAGACTACTATATAACAGGCCAGATTCAGATGGAAGGACAGTGTTTATCCATAAATCCTGAAGTAAAAGATGGCATTTTTATCTGGTATTATAAAAACGGGAATAAAAAAAATGAGTCAGAATATAAAAATGGTTCATTCTTTAAAGCAATAAAAGAATGGAACGAAGAAGGTAAAGAAATTGAACCTTCAATAAATTATTACGAAGTTGGTGAAAAACCAGAATTTCCTGGAGGTACAGCAGCCATGATGGAATGGGTTTCAGCTAATGTTAAATATCCAGAATCTGCTAAAGAGAAAGATCTTGAAGGAAAAGTTTTTACACAATTTGTTGTAGATAAAACCGGAAAAGTAACGGATGTTATAATTATTCAAGGTGCTGCTGATTGTTTTAATGAAGAAGCTTTAAGAGTAGTTAAATCAATGCCTGACTGGAAACCAGGAAAACTAAATGGTAAACTTGTTAAAGTATCTTTTCAGCTTCCAATTAATTTTATGTTATATCCAAAGAAAAAAAAGAAACAAAAGTAAAATTGCATTAATAATATATCATGCAAATGCAACTTAACAATGACAATAATATACAATAAAACTAACGATTTGAAGCTCCATGCTGCAAATTGACAGATTAAAATTAAACAAGCGATAACACCCCTCCCACAGCACCTTGCTGCAAATAATCCGTAAAAATTAATAACAATAAAAAAATGATAGTATCAATTGCAGGGGCAACAGGTTTAACCGGAAATTTTTGTTTACATGAATTATTACAAAACGAAAATATTTCTGGTGTAATAGCAATTGGAAGAAAGACAACAGGTATAAAAAATAATAAACTAAAAGAAGTTTTATTAGTTGATAACAAATTGTCAGATGTAGTTAATGCAGATGCATTTATTTGCTGCTTGGGTACTACAATAAAAAAAGCAGGTTCGAAAGAAGCATTTAAAGCAGTAGATTTAGAATTACCTGTTTATTTATCTAATAAATTAAACGAGAATGGATGTAATACTATTGCAGTAATATCTGCAATGGGAGCAAACCCAGAATCATCAATTTTTTATAACAACGTAAAGGGGCAAATGGAAGAAGCTCTTAAAAATATTAATTTCAATAGTCTATCTATCCTTAGACCATCAATTATTTCAGGTCCAAGAAAAGAAAAAAGATTTGGCGAAAAAATGGGGTTAATTTTTATGACGATCTTTAACCCATTACTATTTGGATCATTAAAACATTACAAATCTATAAAGGCAAAAGACATTGCAAAAGCATTAGTACAATGTGTTATAAATCAGAAAACAGGAACAACAATTTATCTTTCTGGAGAGATTAAAGAATTAGCTTTATTATAAAACACAAATGCTTATTTTTTTTACAAATAAACAAAAATTAATTATCTTGCGAATAAATACTATTCGTATTATAGCACTAAAAATTATAGAATAAAAAACGGTAGATCAAGCATTTTAACTTAAAACAAACGCAATGAAATTTTTAATTAAACTTTCCTGGAATTTTCTTTTTATTGGAATATTAATAGGTTTTGCACTTTTAATTGCAATGGTTTTTATACCAAACTTTAGTCTACTTATTGCTAGTTTGATAATTCTACATTTATTTGGATTAATGCTTGGCGTAAAATTCTTTATAACTATTTGTGGATTTTATAGTTCCATTTTAACGAAATAAATAAAAAATATTTCCGTCATTGCGGACTCCATCCGCAATCTCATCTCCAAGATTCAACTCCATGGTTCGTGTCTCACGAACCTAATATAGGAAACAAAATAACATGTCTGCATGACGAAAATGCATTATGTCCGCGTCATTGCGTTCTCCGCCGCGGCGGAGCGGCGAATTGACACGCAACTATTAAGAACGAAGTTCGTGAGAAAGTTCTCTTGCGAAGCAAAATCTAATAATCTTTAATACATAAATTACTAAATCAACGAAATAATCAAATTTGGTAATACCCCAGCTATCAGAATTAATACTGTAGCAACAAGCAAAGATGTTATATAAAGCGGACTCGTAACAATCTTCTCAGTTTCACTGGTTTTAGCAAACATGGCAATAATTAATTTTAAATAATAAGCAACTCCAACAAGAGCAGCCAAAATTCCAATTATTACTATCCACAACCATCCACCTTGTATTGCAGAAACAAATATGTAATATTTTGCAAAAAAACCGGCAGTTATAGGAATTCCAGCCATAGAGAGCATTGAAATTGTCATAACAATTGCTAATATAGGATTCTTTTTTGCCAAACCTTCAAATGCCTGAACAGAGCCATCAGCACTCATATGATTCTTAACAACCATTAAAACTCCAAATGCGGCAATTGTTGATAAGGCATAAGCAAAAGAGTAGTATAATAATGAACTTGCCGAAAAACTATTAAAAGACAAAATAGCAAACAACATAAATCCTGTATGCGAAATACTTGAATATGCCAGCATTCTCTTTACATCTTTTTGCTTAATTGCCGCAAGATTTCCAATTATTAAAGATAGCACTGATAAACCTAAAATAAGGTGATGCCATGAATCTGGGACCAAAATAAAACAAGTTGATAACAATTTATAGAAGGCTGCAAATCCAGCAATTTTAACAACGGTTGCCATAAAAGCAGTTATCAATGTTGGAGAACCTTCATACACATCAGGAGCCCAGAAATGAAAGGGAACAGCAGCTATTTTAAATCCAAAACTAATAACTAATAAAACAATTCCAACTTTCAGAATTGAAGGTATTTCTTTCGTTATTGTAAAGTAGTTAGAAATATCGCCAACATGGAATGAACCAACCATTCCGTAAACTAATGTAATACCCAACAAGAAAATTGCAGTTGCAAGTGAGCTAAAAATAAAATATTTAAATGAAGCTTCGTTTGAACGGATCGAAAACTTTTTACTTCCTGCTAAAATGTATAAAGGAATTGACATTGTTTCTATTCCAATAAAAAGCATGGTTAAATTATCAAATGATGTTACCATACAAGCACCAGCAAGCGAGAACATAAGTAATGCGTATATTTCAGGAACATTTTTTTCAATACCTTTAAAATAGTGTGGGGCAAGAAGGAAAATAAGTATTGTTGCAAATATCATTACAGAATTAAAAGCAATAGCATAATTGTCAATTATAAGCATATTGCTAAAACTTGTTTCTAAAGAATTCCAGGAGAAAACAGAAAGAGCAAGTGCAGTAATTAATCCGGTAATAGCCACAGAAATATATATCCAGCGGTTTTTTAGAAACCCCAGATATAGAAGTAATACGCCTGTAATTGCTATGGTTATTATTGAAAACATTTTAATTAATAATATTTATTTGTTTTACAATTTCTAATATTGTGGATTGTGTTAAATCTAACAATGGTTGGGGATGAATTCCAAAAAATAAAATTAAAATACAAATTGGAACTAGCACAAACCAATCATGTTTTTTAATATCAGTAAAATTCTCAGTTAGTTTATTTAATTCGCCAAGCATTATTCTTTGATATGTAAAAAGCATATATACTGCTCCCATTATCATGCCCAGACCACCAATAACTGTATACCAAACATTAATATCATAAATTCCTAACAACAGTAAAAATTCTCCAACAAATCCATTAGTAAGCGGCAAAGCAATGCTTCCTAATACAATAATAAAAAATAGAATTGTGAAATTTCCAGCTATTTTTCTAATACCACCAAGTTCGGAAATTTGTCGCGTTTGCAGCCTATCTTCAATTATATCTGAGATATAAAATAATCCAACTACATAAATTCCATGAGCAAACATTTGCACCATAACACCTTGTAACGAATTAAATGTTCCTGCAAAAATTCC
>CAILUD010000208.1 GCA_903837285.1 uncultured Bacteroidota bacterium
ATAAACTTTTAAGGCTTTTTCATATTCACCTTTATTCCAGAATACCAAACCAATATTATTGTATACATTAGCCTTAAGGTTCATATTGTTTATTTCAGTAGCAATTTTTAATGAGCTATAATAGTAATAGAGTGCCGAATCGTAATTCCCTATAACATCGTATACAATTCCTTTATTGTTTAATGCATTTGCCTTTCCCTTGTGAAAATTTAATTTTTCGCTTAAAGAAATAGCTTCATTTGCATAAAATAACGAAACACTATCAACTCTTTCGGAATAAAAATAACTTAATTGATTTAGTATGTCAATTCTGTTAGTATCAGTTGATATTTTTAATTTTATTTTCAAACTATCTTCTACATTTATAGAAAATGACTGATAAAAAGAACACCATAAAACAATACACACACAAAATTTAATAGTATTTTTCATTCTATAATTTGAAATCTATTTCAACCTCTGTTCCTTTTTCTGATGATGATATTATATCAATATTTCCATTTAACATTGAAACTCTTGAATAAATATTTTGCCAGCCAATTCCTTTGCTGTCTTTAATCTCAGCTACATTAAATCCAATTCCGTTGTCTGTAATATTTAATTTAATCTGATTTATTAAATTAAACAAATCAATTTCTATGTGTGTAGCTTTTGAATGTTTAAGCATATTGTTAATAATTTCCTGAATTATTCTATAAAGTGCAATTTCAGTTTCTTTATTAAGAGTAATAGAAAAATTGTTGTTGTTAAAAATAATTGTAATTTGTTTGGAGTCATTAATTTTATTTACTAACCCTGTTATAGCTTCAATAATTCCATAATTCATAAGGGCAGTAGGCATCATATTATGAGAAATATTTCGCACTTCGTTTACAGCATCATCTATTATTGTTAATGAATTTTTAAGTAAGTATTCATCTTCTTTTTGTATACCATCCTCTAAACTTGACATGTTTAATTTTGCAGATGATAACAATTGTCCTAAACCATCATGTAATTCTTTAGCTACACGTATTCTTTCTTTTTCTTCCGAATCAATTACTGCTTTAAACCGAAGTTTTTCTTGTCGGTTATTTTCTTTTATTAACTCGGCTTTTTGATGTTGTTTATTTCTATAAAAAACAAACCCAAATATTAAAATAATTAATACTGCTAATCCTATAAAGAGAAGTATCTGTATTTTGTTTTGATATTTTTGTTTATCAACCTCAACAGATTTTAGTTTTAATTGCTGTTCCTTTTTTTCTGTTTCGTATTTTGTTTGCATTTCAACCAACTGCTTCGACTTCTCGGTATTCATTATGCTATCTTTTAAATTCATTAGCATATTTTGAAATTTATAAGCATTTTTATAATCATTTGTTCCCGAATATAGTAATGCAAAATCCTCAAAAAACATTCGTTTAATATAAATTGGAGTATTTAATAAAAGATAAGAATATCCATTATTTAAATATTGTTTTGCTAATTCGTATTGTTTCTGAAGCAAATAGGCTTCACCAATAGCTAGATACGAACTTGCAATACCAGAACTATCATTTAACGCAACCCTTATTTTAATTGACTCAGAAATCATTTCTTTTCCTTTTTCCATGTTTCCAATATCAAGATAAAACGCTGCAAGATTCTTAAATGATGAGGCCAATTTAGAACTGTCACCAGCTAACAATCTAACAGAATGTGATTTTTGATAGTATTTCAAAGCTAAAGTGTCTTTATAGGTATCATAATATATATTACCCATTGTATTATAAATATCAGCAATTAACGATTTCTCTTTAAGCCTTGGGATTAATCTTTCAGCTTTTTGTAAAAACATAATTGAATTATTATAATCCTGAATTTCTTTGTATGCTGTTCCAATATTATTATAAATAGATGCAATTGAAAAAGTATCTCTTCTTGATTCCGCAAGCTTAAGTGCATCAAAATATATTTTTAATGCTTTTGAATATTGTCCAGAAATAACAAAGTTATTTCCCTGATCTTTCATTTCAATAAGTTTATCATTCAAACTATCATTAATAGTTTTGGAAAAAACCAGTTGAATATTAACAACAATTACAATTAAAAAGATAACAAATCTCATTTTACTTTGTTTTCTCTATTGCCATCAATACTGCATTATACAAATTAACAACCCCACCTGTTTTTGATAGTGTTCCAAATTT
Organism: uncultured Bacteroidota bacterium; assembly: GCA_903837285.1. Taxonomy (GTDB): domain Bacteria; phylum Bacteroidota; class Bacteroidia; order Bacteroidales; family GWA2-32-17; genus GWA2-32-17. The sequence goes on from CAILUD010000208.1 coordinate 2,172, forward strand.
TACTTTTTTAGGTTTTGGATTTGTTCTATCGGGCAGAATAACTTTAAGTTTTTTAAATGGCACAGATGAATTCAGAATAATTTCTTTTATCTCAGCCGGACTAAGTTGTGGGAAATACGACAGAAGCACTGCGGCAACTCCACAAACTACTGGTGATGCGGAACTAGTCCCATTTGCAGATTCAAATTTCTGTCCTGGTTCTAATGAATAAATACTAACACCCGGAGCAAATATATCAACATTCTTTTGACCATAATTTGAAAATTCAGCTGGTAATGTTTTATCTGCTTTTAATGAAGACGCACCAACTTCGATCCAATAGTCTGTTATTGGTTTTAAGCTGTCATTTGTTAGGTTAATTGGATAATGCCATTTTATATCATTGTCTTCTGATTCGTTTCCTGCTGCATGAATCAATAATACTTTTTTACTGTTTGCCAAATCTAATGCTTCATCAACTAAATATTTATGAGAAGTGTAATCTTTACCAAAGCTCATATTTACAACCTGAGCACCATTATTTACTGCATATTTAATTGCATTCGCAACATCTTTATCTCTTTCGTCACCATCAGGAACAACGCGCAAAACCATAAATTTAACATTATCCGCAATGCCATAAGCATCATTTGAATTCTCGCGGTTTGCACCAACTATACCCGAAACAAAAGTGCCATGCCCACATCGTGGACCCATAACATTATTATTTCCATAAAAGCTATCACTATTGCTCGAAACATCATCGCCAATTATATCTCTGGGTTTATAGTTAACGTTAAAACGATATAAATACTCACTTTCTACATGTTGTTTATAAGAATTAAAGGTTGATTTACCAAATCCTTTTTCCATTAAATTTAAAATATATGATGCTGAATTTTTAGTCACAATGTCAGAAGAAGTAATTAAAATCTTTAAGTCTGCTTCGTTATATGTTTCTTTTTTAAGTTCCTCTCTAATATTTGAATCTGCTTTAGTATAATACTCACTAAAAATCATAAAATTATCATACTCTGATTTTGCCTTTGTAAACCTTTCTAAAAAATCAATTCTCATTAATTTATAAAAATCAAAATCCTTTTTATTCTGACCAGAAATATTTAAAGTATCAACTTTAGAAAATTTTGTTTTTAAATCATAATAAACACGAGTTACTTCAAGATTTTCATTTAAAATATTTTCTCCTTTCGAATTGCCAATAAAATTCCATCCATTAATGTCATCAATATATCCGTTTTTGTCATCATCAATTCCATTATTTGGTATTTCATCTTCGTTAATCCAGAACTTGCCAACTAAATCCTGATGTGTTGTATCTACACCACTATCAATAATTGCAACAATTACCGTTTTTGATTTTCTTCCTTTTAAAAGTTCAGCATAAGTTCTATCTGTACTTATTCCCTGATATTTATCAAGTTTTGGATCTTTATGATGCCAGTTTTTTACATCATTGTTTTTTTGTGAAACTTTGGCAGTTCAAGATAAATGAAGGTGAGTTTTTTGTAGAAGACCTGGCCCGTTGAACGGTCAAGGAGCTTCACTTCATGGTGAAC
>CAILUD010000209.1 GCA_903837285.1 uncultured Bacteroidota bacterium
AAAATTAAAAACGATACCTTATATAGTTCATTTTTAATGGCTAGAAATAGATTTTCAGAATTGGATAGCATTAAAATATGCATGAAATATAAGAAAATGAAAAATTCAACCATGCAAGCACAACCAAAAATCAATTTCATTAAAAGCAAAAAAAATAGAACTTATTATATATTTGTAAATAAAAGCTATACAAGAAATGGTATTTCATATATTGATTTAACTTTTAACTCTTTAATTGGTTGGTATGGCCATGAGATTTCACACATTATTGATTATAGGAATCGATCAAATATTGGTTTGGTTATTTATGGTTTAAAATACGTTACTTCTAAAAAATTTAAGAGAAATATTGAATTTCAAACTGATAGTTTCAATATTGCACACGGTTTAGGTTGCCAATTGCTGGAAGGAGTTGAATTTTGTTTGACAAGTAATAAAATAACATGTTCCTATAAAGAAAAACGGAAAAAGTTTTATCTGTCTCCTGAGCAAATTATTGAACAAATTGATAGAAATAGAGTTTTGAAATATTGAAAAAGTACCATAAATTTGTCTATAATTAAATCTAAATATGAATATTAACTGCTTTATCTCAAGTATGCTATTTTTTTTAGCTGTATTTTCAGCCTCCGGTCAAACAACTGAAGAAAAAGTAAAGAATAAATTTTCAGAATATATGACTCCACGATTAGATGGAAGAGAATTAAAAATGACTGTATTTACAGGTGATGTAAATGGCGATGGTCAAAAAGATTATGTAATTAGTTATTGTGTAGAAGCTACAGATAAGGATAGAGATGCTGGAGGAGGGAATGCTATGATGAATTTAACTTGCATGTTAGATGGAATAGCTGTTTATATTAAATCTGGTACAGATTATTCTTTAAAAGCTGAAAAAAGCATGGATAATTTTAAAATTTATACTGAAGATGAAGTTTCTTTTGATGTGGTAGGGATTGAGAAAGGAAAAATTCTTTGCCAATCAACAGCTTATGGGAAAGATGATCCTCGCTGTTGCCCTTCAATTAAGAAAAATGTTTATGTGAAATATGAAAATGGCAAATTATTAAAGCAATAAAAAATTCACACAATCCATTACTCCCCACATTGAAATGAAATTTGTTTTTTCATTAGCTCTTTACCATTTTGCTTAATACTTATTGTCAATTCATCACAACCAGTTTTAACTTCAAATTTTTTGACAATTTCCTTTAAAGAAGTATCTATTTTGCCTGAATTGTAGATTGTTTTTCCAGCAGCAACAACAATAATTTCAATATTACTATTTTTCTGAGGTATTGTAACTGAAAATTTTGTTTTATTAGAGGGTTTTCCTGCACTTCCTTCTCCAATAATAGTATTCCAAAGAGCAATATTACTGTTATCAATTAAATTGAAGTCTGATAAAGTTCCGTCATCAAAAATTAAGTTAGCTTGAATTTTAAAGTTTTCATTTGACTTTTTACTATCTCCAGAGGTTAAATTTAAAGTGTATTTTTTTTCTTGTAAGAAATCAAAATGAACCTCTTTCTTTTTAAATAATACCCAATCGTATGAAGGTAACTTTTCAGATTGATTGTTAGCATCATTTATTTGAAATGCTGATCCATTAGCTACAAGCATTTTATATGTGCCTTCATAGCCTTTAGCATAATAGAAAAAGTAATCATCATTTGATGTGAATGTCATTCCTGGATTTATAGTTTCGCCAGGATTAACATTATACCAGCCTTTTGTTACGAAATATTGCTTACTTTCGCTATACCATCCAACCGAAATAGAGATGACTTCATCTGTAGAATTCTTTACCAGTAATTGTGCTTTTGAAACTATTGATATTAAGACCAATAATATTGCAAGAAAAAATCTATAGTTTTTCATTTTATATTAATTAGGAACTGCACTTACAACATCCCAACCAATTGAACCAACATTTGAATAATTATCTATTTTCAATTCAAATTTTTTATCTGAATTAGGAGAGAAAAAATCATAAATGGTATATTTTTCACTTCCTAAATTAGTTTTTGTTTTGCTATAAAAAGTAATTTAAACAACAGCTTCTTTAAAAGTATCAACAGTAGCTTTATTTTGAATAACACCTTGTACCTTTAATTTATTTCCAAGAAAATTTTCGTTGTAATTTCCATCTGCGGTTAAAAATCTTGTTGGATCGGCTCGTTCCATTTCTTCAACCGACATTACTTTTTCTTGATAAG
>CAILUD010000210.1 GCA_903837285.1 uncultured Bacteroidota bacterium
ATTAATTTTTTAAAAAGAATAAAATTTAATATAATATATAAGTGTCAACATATAAGTAAAATAAGATTTATAAGAATAATTCCTTTTTTTTTTGCTCATGGTACATTATCTTTGTGTTAAAATGGAGTAAATGAATACCGACTATGATGATTTGATTATTTCGCTAAAAGACAAGATATTCAAACTCATTGTACTGGTAAACGAAGAAAAAACAAAAAATAACGTTCTTTTAAAAAATAAGGAAGAATTGGAGTTGCAACTTAAAGAAAAAAAGCTTTTAATTCAGCAAGTTGAACAAAAATACGAAAACCTTAAACTTGGTAAAATAATTGATATTTCGGGATCAGAAATACATGATGCCCAAATAAAGATAAATAGAATTGTGCGGGAGGTAGATAATTGTATAGCTCTTTTAAACAAGTAAAACGGTAATATGAACGACGAAAAACTCACAATACGAGTAAATATAGCCGACAGGTATTATCCGCTTACAATAAAAAAAGTGGAAGAAGAGCAGGTAAGAAAAGCAGCGAAGCGAATAAACGATACTGTATTGCAATACAAAAAGTTGTATACAGATAAAGATGGACAGGATTTTTTAGCTATGGCAGTTTTGCAATATGTAACTAAATTAACTGAGTTTGAAGAAAAACAAAATATCGCTCCGTTCGTAGAACAAATTAAAGAGATTGACAAAGAGTTGGAAGATTACCTGCAAAAAGAGCAGAACGTTCTTTAACATAAAACGATACAGCCCGTACGTAATTCTTTATTCGTTTTAAAAATCAACAGAATCAAACTAGGGGTGATTCTCGAGATGTCTATGGTAGGCCTCATCTTGCTTGCAAGATTCCTTCGGGAACAGTGGAAACCAGAAGCAAACGGTTAGCCCCGCCCATGTGATATTGGGTTTTCTAAAATGATAAAGAATGTAGTACGGGTTTTTTTATTAATTTTTTTTAAATATATAATATGGTAATAACAATTGTAGTTGGAATTATAGCTTTAGCCGCCGGTGGAGTTGTCTCTTATTTTTTATGGGATAAAGCACTTGCAACAAGGGCACAAAAAGCTATTAAAGAAGCTGAGTCAGAAGGCGAAGTTATAAGAAAACAAAAAGAACTTTTAGCAAAAGAAAAATTTCTCCAGTTAAAATCTGATCACGAAAAATTTGTAAATGAAAAGGGATCTAAAGTACTTCAGGCCGAGCAAAGAGTGATACAAAAGGAAGCATCATTATCTCAGAAATTAGAAGAAGTTCAACGAAATAGAAAAGAAGTAGAAACACTTCAGAATAATCTAAAGTTGCAGACTGAAAAGGTTGAAAAGAAAAGAGAAGAACTCGAGCGTCAGAGAAATGAGCATTTAGAGAAATTAGAGACAATAAGCGGATTATCTGCCGAAGAAGCAAAATCTCAGCTTATTGAATCTTTAAAAGATGAAGCAAAAACTTCTGCTATGGCATTTGTAAATGTAGCTATGGAAGAAGCAAAAATGACTGCATCTAAAGAAGCTAAAAGAATTGTAATTCAGACTATTCAGCGTGTTGCTTCAGAAGCTGCTGTTGAAAATTCGGTTACAGTTTTTCATATTGAGAATGACGAAATTAAAGGACGTATTATTGGTCGCGAAGGTCGTAACATAAGAGCATTAGAAGCTGCAACTGGAGTTGAAATTATTGTTGATGATACTCCTGAAGCAATTGTGCTTTCTGCTTTTGATCCTGTTCGTCGAGAAATTGCACGATTAGCTCTTCATCAGTTAATTACCGATGGTAGAATTCACCCTGCACGTATCGAAGAAGTAGTTGAAAAGGTTCGCAAACAGGTTGAAGAAGAAATGGTTGAAACAGGTAAGCGTACAACTATCGATTTAGGTATCCATGGTTTACATCCTGAACTTATTCGTTTGGTTGGAAAAATGAAATATCGTTCATCATACGGACAAAATCTATTACACCATTCACGCGAATGTGCTAACCTTTGTGCTATTATGGCATCTGAATTAGGATTAAATCCAGTTACTGCAAAACGTGCTGGTTTGCTTCACGATATTGGTAAAGTTTCTGACGAAAATCCTGAATTACCTCATGCTTTACTTGGTGCAAGTATAGCTGAGCGTTGTAAAGAAAAAGCAGAAATCTGCAATGCTATTGGTTCGCATCATGATGAAATTGAAATGACAAGTTTGCTTTCACCAATTGTTCAGGTTTGTGATGCTATCAGCGGAGCTCGTCCAGGTGCACGTCGCGAGGTTGCCGAATCTTATGTAAAACGTTTAAAAGATTTAGAAAACCTTGCTCTTTCATATCCTGGTGTTCTTAAAACATATGCAATTCAGGCAGGCCGTGAGCTTAGAGTAATTGTTGGTAGCGAAAAAATAAACGATAAAGATGCTGAAACATTATCATATGACTTAGCTCGTAGAATTCAGGATGAATTAACTTATCCTGGTCAAATAAGAATTACCGTTATTCGCGAAACAAGAGCTGTTGCTTACGCAAAATAAATAACAAATTGAAAAGTATTATTAAGCTGCCTTAAAAGGGCAGCTTTTTTATTTAAAAATAGTTAAACCTCAATTAGGCTATATTCTCAATTTCATTTTTAAAATTATCTTTGTCCACATTTTAAGTACAGACATGAAGAATATTATCTGTTTATTAGTTTTAATTGTAGTTATTTCTTCTTGTAATTCTGACAATTACACTACAGATGCTTCAGGTATGAAGTATAAGTTTTTTACAAAAAACGAAGAAAATAAAAAACCAATTGTTGGCGATATTCTTGTTTTAAAAATGAAATACACTACTGAAAATGATTCTGTGCTTTTTGACACAAAAGAATATAATGATCAGACATTTAGGATGATAATGAAAGCTGCCTCGAAAAATGGGGGTACCGTTGATGATGCGTTTGCTATGATGAGCGAAGGTGATAGTGCACAGTTTATTATTGGCGCAGAAAAATTCTTTTTAGAAACTAAAAATTCTGAAGTTCCGGAGTTTATTAAAAAAGGAGATAAACTTATTTTTAATATTAAGTTGGTTGAAATTTTTAGCTATGATAAATATCTTGAAGAGAAAAAAGCAGTAGATGTTATGACTGCAGAACAAGAGCAGAAAATTTTGAAATTATATCTTGAGAATGCTAATATTAATGTAAAACCAACCTCTACGGGACTTTATTATATTGAAGAAAAAGCTGGAAATGGAAGTTCTCCAAAATCAGGGCAAAAAGTAAAAGTTCATTATACAGGTTCATTTGTTAGTGGCGAAATTTTTGACTCATCATTAAAACGTGGCGAAGTTTTTGAGTTCGAGATTGGCTCAAATAAAGTTATACCCGGTATGGAAGAAGGAATTTGTATGATGAAAAAAGGAGGTAAGGCAACTTTAATAGTACCCTCTAATATTGCATATGGTGATCAGGAATTTAAAATGATACCACCATTTTCAACATTAATTTTTGAAATTGAACTAATAAATATTGAATAATATGAGAACTAAAATTTTAGGATTAACAGCCTTGGTATTATCTGTTATAACATTTCAGACAATGAGCCAGACTAAGGATTATAAGTCGACTGCTTCTGGGTTAAAGTATATTATACACCAAAAAGGTAAAGGTGTTCAGGCAAAAGCAGGCGATAAAGTATCTGTGCATTATGTTGGAAAATTAATGAACGATACAGTCTTTGATACATCTTATAAACGTGGTCAGCCATATACTTTTCCATTAGGACAAGGACAAGTTATAAAAGGTTGGGACGAAGGAATTGCTTTATTAAATGAAGGCGATTCAGCAACTTTTATTATTCCTCCAGATTTAGGTTATGGAGCGCAAAGTACTGGTTCTATACCTTCAAATTCAACATTAAAATTTACCGTAAAACTTATGAAAATTATGCCAGAAATTAAAATTGAGCCATTTAACACCGCAGGTAAGGATACATTAAAAACTCCATCAGGCTTGCAAGTTATTCTTGTTTCAGAGACAAATAAAAATAATCAGAGACCACCAAAAGGATCAACAGTAAAAGTTCATTATACAGGATATTTAGAAGATGGAAAAATTTTCGATTCTTCGATAAAACGTGGCGAACCTATTAGTTTTCCTGTAGGAAAAGGAAATGTAATTAAAGGCTGGGACGAAGGTTTATCTATTTTAAAAGTTGGTGATAAAGCCAGATTAATTATTCCTTATCAATTAGCATATGGTGAAGCAGGTCGTTCGCCTGTTATTCCTGCTAAAGCAAATTTAATTTTTGATGTTGAATTAATCGATTTTACTCCCGAAGTAAAGCCGCCAGTTTTTGAAACAAAAGGTAAAGAAACTAAAACAACAGAATCCGGATTAAAATATGTAGTTGTTAGTGAAGGAAAAAAAGATGCTGTAAAAGCCGAAATTGGTAAAACAGTTTCTGTTCATTATACTGGTTATTTTGAAAATGGTGATATTTTCGATTCTTCTGTACAACGTGGACAACCTCTCGATTTCGAAATAGGAAAAGGTATGGTAATTAAAGGCTGGGACGAAGGTATTGGTTTAATGAAAGTAGGTGATAAACTTAGATTATTAATTCCATATCAGTTGGCATATGGCGAACAAGGATATCCTGGAGCAATTCCTCCTAAATCAAATCTTGTGTTTGATGTTGAATTGATGGGAGTGAAGTAAGATTTATTTTTTATAGAAAAGCCGTTTTGAAACATATCAAAACGGCTTTTTTATTTTATTGAATTACAAATCGTTTATTCACCTGCTGTTTCCCGGTTTGTAAATTAATTATATACATCCCTTTATTTAAATCTGAAAGGTTTATGGTATTATTAATTTCCCCATAACATTTTGCTTCATTTTTCTGAAAAACTATTTTTCCAATTAAATCTGTAATAGTAATATTTACTTCAGTTGTTTCAATTAAATTAAAAGAAATAGAAAACTCACCATTGTTTGGATTTGGGTATAATGAGAAATTATTTAAAATAGTTAACTCATTTATGTCAGCAACTGTAACAAAAACTGTGTCCGAAGTAGTTGAACAACCAAAAGGATTTGTGGCAACCAATGAATAATAATTGCTAGTTGTTGCGGTATATGTGTTATTTGTTGCGCCAGGAATTAATACTCCGTTTTCATACCATTGAAATGAAACACCTGTTAGCGCATTGTTCATTGTGTTTCCAGTAAACCAGAAATTTGGTTTGGGCGGAATTTCAATAAAATTAATGTTAATTTGTTGAGAGGCTTGTGAGCAGTCGAATTGATTTGTAACATTAACCCAATAATTTCCAGATATGTTATTTATAATTATAAATGAATCTACTGCATTGTACAGCATAGTTGTGTCTTTATACCATTGATAAATATATCCGCCTGGAACAGTTAATGTAATAGGTATATCTGAACATACTGTATCGTTTGTTGATGAGTTAATTGAGAATACAGGTGGTAAAGGATAAACAATAACAGAATCAGTATCAGATATTGAATTTATGATTTGTGTACCAATTGTATATGTTCCGCTTACGCCACCACCGCTAAAATTAAATGTACCAGTTGCATTTGGCGTAAATGTAAAAATACCAAGATTGTCATTTTGTGAAACTGCATCAACATCCCAGAACTGGATGGAATAAGGGCCGCTTTGTAACATCGAGCTCAAACTATTCCATGTACCTGTCATCGAATTCGAAATTTCCGATGCGGTATAAACAATTGCAGAACTATTATCACGTAATTCAAAAATTAAATCGGGCGAACCAGTGCATCCAAAAAGATTTGGCTCGTCAACATCGCCGCACCAGTTGGTGTTTGATCCAACATTAAATGTAACATTTGTTAATTTGTAAGC
>CAILUD010000211.1 GCA_903837285.1 uncultured Bacteroidota bacterium
AAAAATATATTGATAATGAGGAGAAAAAATAAATATTTTTCAATTGTTAGAAATAGATTTTGCTTCGCAAGAATATAGTTGCGTGTCGTTGTACGCAATGACGAAAAAAGTGTGTGGTACCTAATGGCTGGTATTATCAGAATAATATTCTACATTATTTTTTTTCTTTTAAACCAATAAAAAATAAGTAAAGAAATAATAATCATTAAAATAACAACGTACAAATAACCATATTCTAATTTGAGTTCAGGCATGAAATCGAAATTCATTCCGTATACTCCAACTAAAAAAGTTAAGGGTAAAAAGAATGCTGAGAATATAGTAAGCAGTTTCATTACATCATTATTCTTTGTTGCCGTAACAGACAAGTATGTGTTCATCAGGTTATTTGCATCTTCTGCAACTTCATCGTAAATTAAAATTAAACTTATAATACTGTCTTTAACATCTTGTAATGCAGTTTGAGATTCCTGTACAACGTTTATTTTATTTACAACATCTTGCGTTATTTGTAGTAGTTTTTTACTAATTCGGGTTTGTGATTTTTGAAAATATAAATCTTCAAGAGAAATTTTAGTGTAATCTTTTAGAAAAATAACTTTTTCCACTTCACTAATTTTATTACTATGCCAGTTTGCAGGTTGTGTATATGTTTGAACCATTTTATGTATAATTTGTGTCAGCAGTTGATGTGAATTTGAGAAATCATGTTTAATCTGTTCCAAAAAATCAAATTTAGCATTGTGTATTGTTATAATTTTTTCATCGTTGTAGAAAAAAGCAATCTTATTTGTTAGCTCACTTACTGTCGAAAATTTATCTCTATTTTTTGCGGTATATGCTCTTAATATAATAAAACAATAGTCTAAATGCTTTTCAAATTTAGGTAAATGCCCATGTTCCAGACTATCTTTAATTTGAAATAAATCAAGGTTAAAGTCTTTTGCAATTTCTTCGAGTTGTTCTTTTTGTGGTTGAAAAATATCAATCCATTTAAATTTTTCGAATTTAATCTCCTTTACATTCTTCATATTATAAAAATAGAAAATTATATTGATAATGAGGGAAAAAAATATTTTTTTTAGTAATGCTACTTCGAGTAGCGTATCGAGAAGTGAAGGAAACTATAATCCAGTAGTTCTCGATAAACTCGAACTAGCATCTATGAGTTTTGCATATTAAAACCCAGTTGCTACTTCGAGTAGCGTAGCGTATCGAGAAGTAAGGAAGATTATTTTTTATAGTTTATTTTCTTTGCAAGCTGTATTAAATTTTCCCAATCTTCATTTATTAAAGCTGTTTTCTTAGCTTTAGACCATTTCTTAATTTGTTTTTCTTTTTCTAGAGCAAAGTTAATGTCATTTGTTTCAGTATACCAAACAAGTTTAACAGGTCTTCTTTTTGAGGTGTAACTTTCCGGGTTAAGTCCACTTATATGTTCTAGTAATCTTCTTTCAATGTCATTTGTTACGCCTGTATAGTTTGTCTTATCTGAACATTCAAGAATATAAACATAGTAAGTCTTCATGATGTAAATATAAATAAAATGAATTAATTAAAATAAATTTGTTATTCCTGTAGTTCTCGATAAACTCTTCGCCGCGGCGAACTAGCATTTAGGAGTTGTGTAGAGTAAAACCCAGTTGCTACTTCGAGTAGCGTAGCGTATCGAGAAGTGAAGGAAACTATAATCCTGTAGTTCTCGATAAACTCGAACTAGCATTTAAGATTGGTGGAGTAAAACTGGTTGTTACTACGATTAGCCTAGTATATCGAGGAGTAGGGAAACTGTAATCTTGTAGTTCTTTATAAACTCGAACTAGCATTTAGGAGTTGCGTAGAGTAAATCCAGTTACTAATTCGAGTAACGAAGTGTATCGAGAAGTATGGAAGTCGTAATGCCATTGTTCTCGATAAACTCATAGCTAACTAGCATAGGAAAAGAAAGCGATTCTATATTGTTTAAAGAATTATCTCTTTAATAGAAATATCTAAATCGCGTTCAATAATTTTTAAATCAGCAATGTCTCTTTGATCAACAAGGCAAAGCGAAATGCCTTTTAATCCTGCTCTTGCAGTTCGCCCGCTTCTGTGAGTATAATATTCTATTTGATCTGGAAGTGTATAATGTACAACATAAGCCAGCTCATTAACATCAATGCCTCTGGCAGCAATATCTGTAGCAACTAAAATTTGAAGTTTAGTATTTTTAAACGCTCTCATAATTTTTTCGCGTTCTTTCTGCATCAAATCGCCATGCAAAGCACATGCATTGAATTTTTCTGATATTAGTTTTTCTGCAACAGCTTGTGTATCGGCTCTTGATCTGCAAAAAACAATACCTCTGTTATCGCCTTGTTTTTTTAAGAACCGTGATAAAATTTTGGGTTTATCATTCCTTTCGCATATTACATATTTATGATCAATACTTTTATTTATAACATCATGCTTATTAGCTTCAATTTTCGTTGCACTTTGTGACAAATATTTTGCAATAATAGCCTTTATTCCTTGTGGCATTGTTGCAGAAAATAACCATGTGTGACGTTTACCCGCAGTATAACTTAAAATTGTGTCGAGTTCTTTTTTAAAACCAAAACTAAGCATTTCGTCGGCTTCGTCTAAAACTATTGTTTTTATTGATGAAAGGTCAATGGCTTTACGTTCTAACAAATCAACTAAACGTCCGGGAGTTGAAACAACAATATGCGTAGGTCTTTTTAATGCAGCAATTTGTTCGTCAATTTTTTTTCCGCCAGTTATTGATTCTACAAATATTTTTTTTTCAGAATATTTACTAAACTTAAATAACTGCTTTGCTATTTGTTGACCTAATTCGCGGGTTGGAGCAAGTATTAAAGCCTGAATTTTTGGATTTTCAGTATATATTGCTTGTAAAATAGGTAAGCCATAAGCTGCAGTTTTTCCTGTACCAGTTTGTGCCTGACCAATAAAATCAGTCCCTTGATTAACAAGGAATGGTATTGCTTGTACTTGAATTGCGGTAGGCACTATAATATTGTTTTCTTCTAATGCTTTAATAAAAGTATCGGAGATGCCTAAATCAGAGAATGTTTTCAAATTGTATAAGATAAATTAAATGCAAATGTAGGTATAAAATAAGTGACAATGCTAATTGCCTTATAGGAAATACATTAAATACTATTCCCAAGTTTAGATAAAGCAGAGTACTTATCATTTGCAAAGAACACTATATTTGCTTTATTACTTTCATAAATAAAATCTCTCAAATTTTTACTTTCATATTTTGAGAAATCACCTACAATTGCAAGCTGAACATTATAGTTTGAAAATTTTTGAAGAATATCTCCAGCTAATTTAGTTTTAAGGTCAAAAAAATCAGGATGAAGATTACTTTCATTAATGATAATTTTATAACAATTTATAGGAATTAAATTCCCAATTATATCTAAAACATCTTGAGGCTGACTAATAACAAAATGCTCATCAGTTAATTCTGCAATTATAATATTGTTATTTGTATTTATTATTTTAACCATATTAATTTCCTGTTTTTAAAATATCTTTTAAATATTTATGATTATGATCTATATAACTTGAATATTTATCTAATATTTCTGTTTTACATTTCTTAGCATCTTCTTCCTTTCCGATATATTTATAATATTTGTATAGATGATATGTAGCATAGGCATCAACATTTACTCCATCGCCATACCAACTATTAGTATAATTTCGTTTTGCTTCCAATAAATACTTTTCTTTTTTATCATTTTCGCTTATTTGCCCTAAGTATAATAAAGCACAACCAATCCTATTTGATCCTTTAAATTCTTCATTATTTATTAGTGAAATCAAAGCTTTATTAGCTTCAACGGAATTGAAGTTTTTATTTGCAATTTGATATTGGTTTTCTATTTTTATTAATTGCTCTTGCGAAAATGTTTTTTCATCTTCTGAGACTCTCAAATTAAATAATTCTTTAAAGTCTGATATCCTTTTTTCTAATTCGGAATCGGATAAAATAATATTTTCCTTTGTTTGTGTATTTGTACAAGAAAAAATAACAATTAAAAAAATATAAGAAATCTTTAGTGGTATTTTGTTCATATTTCTATTTCTAAAATTATTTATTTTACTGTCTATTTAGCATTGTTTGTTAATGTTTAGTGTATTAGTTCATTAATTAAGTCCTCATTTTGATCTTCAATTTCAGCAAATATTTTTCGTTCAAATTCTTTAAATTCACTTTTGTTATTGCTATATTTTATTTTCCCGTTTTCCAGGTAGTGAATATAGTCGCACAGATTTGTTAGAGTTTCTAGAATGTGAGAAGTTATAATTATAATTTTATTATGTTCTTTTAGTTTTAATAAAATCTGACGAATAATTCTGCAGGTTTCAATATCCAGACCATTAAACGGTTCGTCTAAAATCATTATTGGTTTATCTTGTTTTAGAATTCCAATTAATGCTAATTTCTTTTTCATGCCCGTAGAGTAATCATCAATAATAGTGTCAAGAGGAAGTGAAAATAATTTATTCCATTTTTCAATATCAAATTCTTTGTTTTTAAATAAACTAAGATATTCCCGCCCTGTTATATTTGAATAAAAGTAATTTTCGGTAACAAGAAATGAGATGTCTTTCTTATTTATTTTAATATTATTATACTTAACAGATCCATTGTCAATGCTTTTTAAACCATAAATTGAATTTAGTAAAGTTGTTTTACCAGCTCCATTCAGGCCCACAATTCCATTAATAGAATTATGAGCTAAATCAAGGTTTAACGAGTTAATAACATTATGCTGTTTTGCGTAAGAAACTACTAAATTTTCAATTGTAATCATTAAGGTAAAAATTTAAATTTTTTCTGGATTTAAAATAAAAACGGATAGATAACATCCAGATTAATGGAATAAAAACAGGCATAATAATTCCCATAGCTCCAATTACACCAAATGCTTGTGCACCACTTGATTTACTGTTTGGTTGATAAAATGCATACTTTGTTAAAACAAGATAAATATGTGAAGTTGCAAGTATAATGAATTCAATAACCGGAATATACCATTTGTTTGAGTGAAATATTAAAAATGCTATAATTAAAGGTAAAGCAAGAATTGTAAAAAGAAATAATAGCATTTTAATTTTATGAAATAAAAATTTATTAGTTCCCATTTCATGTGCTAAAATCATTTGTATCGGTTCATCTTTTTCATAAAAAATTAATGGAAAAAGTCCTAAAATAAATAATATAATTGGTACACTTCCTACAAAGAATGAAGCGCCTAACCCAATTATCCAGAGACTAATTATTATAAATAATGTTTTTCTGACTCCACTTTTCCATTCATAGCAACTTGCTGGAATTAATTTTTGAAAAAAAGTGTTTAAACTTTTTTGTCGGGGTTTAAAATCTATATTTATGATTAATAATGTTAATGCAATTACTGTTATTATTGGAATCCAATGTTTATAATAAAATAAACAGATAAATAAAGGAAGCTGTAACAATATGTACTCGGTTAGTAATATTAGTTTATAATTATTGAAGTGAATTTTCAAGAACTGTTTGTCCGAACGATTTAATTGAAATATAATAATTGTTGTAAGGTAAATACCAATTGAATAGAAATAATTTGGTGAAATAGCTGTTTGTTTAAATAATATAAATGCAATAAATCCTGATAAACCAATAAGAAAAGTAGACCTAAATAGTCCAATTTCTTTTGTAGATCTGATAATTTGTTTTATACGTATATTAATAAAAGCAAGAACCATTTATTTAATAATGAGATTAATCTTTAATTCGTAATTAATAATCCGTAATTAAAATGTTTATTCTTCCTCTTTATGAAATTCATCAGCCAAATCTAACAAATCAACTGGTAAACTCTTTTTTGCTTTTGCACCAAGAGTTTTCATTTCTTCGGCTCTTTTCAGGATATTTCCTTTTCCTTCGTGTAATTTGTTAATTGATAATTCCAGACTTTTTTGAGCATCGTCGAGTTTCTTTTTAATACCTAACAAATCTTCTATAAATCCAACTAGTTTATCATATAAATCACCGCCACGTTTTGCGATTTCAAGTACGTTTCTGCTTTGATATTCTTGTTTCCATAGTGACTGAATAAGCTTTAATGCAGCAATTAGATTTGTTGGACCAATTAAAAGAATTCTTTTGTCGTATGCAAAATTCCAAATTTCAGGTTCTTTTTGAATTGCTAACATATATGCAGGTTCGATAGGTAAAAACATCATTACAAAATCAAGCTGATTTTGTTTATATAAATCCTGATAGTTTTTCTGACTTAATCCTATAATATGATTTTTAACTGCAATAATATGTTCTTTCATTGCAATATCTTGTTCTTCAATTGTGTTTGCAGATGCATATCTTTCGTAAGCAACAAGAGTTACTTTACTGTCAATAATAACATTTTTATTATCGGGTAATGTTACAACAATATCCGGCTGAAAACGTTTACCATCTTCTGCTGTAACTGATTCCTGGGCAAAAAATTCTCTATTTTCTTCTAAACCGGAACGTTCTAAAATGGTTTTTAAAATCACTTCTCCCCAGTTTCCTTGTGTTTTTACCTGGCCTTTTAAAGCATTTGTGAGATTTGTTGCATCTTTACTTATCTGAAGATTTAGATCTGATAGTCGTTTTAATTCTTCTTTTAATGAGAAATTTTCGCGTGATTCTTTGTTATATGTTTCTTCAACTTTCTTCTCAAAATCTTTAAGTTTCTCACCTAATGGTTTTAAAAGCTCATCTAATTTCTCGCGATTTTGTTCTGTGAATTTTTTTGTTTTTTCTTCAAGTATATCGTTCGCTAAATTGCGAAACTCTATATTCATCTGGTGTCTTACTGATTCTAATTCTTTCTTTTGCTCCTCAATTTTTTGAAGCATATTTTGCATGTTAGCTTCGCTGGTTGATAATTTAGCTGTGTTTTGAAGTAACTGATTATTTTTTTCTTCAAGTTCAGTTTTATGTGAATTAATCTGTTGTTCCATAATCTGAGTTTTTTCTGATATTACTCCAAAATTTATTTTTGCAGTGTCTCTTTCATTTTGTATGGCCTGTAATTCAATTAAAGCTATACGTTTTTTCTTTTTTCTTATAAAAAATGAAATAGTCCAGCCTAAAAGTACACCTACTTTTATACCTATTATTAAAATTAGAAAGTCGTTCATTTTATGTACTAAAATTATTAGCTTATATTTTTCTTGAATTTCAAATTTACGAGTTTTTTATTTTACAACTAAGTTTTTTCGACTCATTTTATAATTTTAAGTACTTTAGGCATTTTAAGGACTTAAGGCACTTTTTTCTGGTTAACTTCTTTTAACGTTTAATTATTTGCTTGTTTAATATTTAAAATTAACTTTGCAATTCAAAGTACTATAAAATGACTCAAATCGAAGATTTAAAAGAAATAAGAAACCTGATGGAGAAATCGTCTAGGTTTTTATCATTAAGTGGAATGTCAGGTATTATTGCTGGTATTGCAGCGCTATTAGGTGCAGCATATGCATGGTGGTTTATTAGTAATATTGAAATGTTGAATTATGCTGTTAACCCTATTTTAATATTATTTATAGATGCTTTAGTTATATTTATTATTGCGCTTTTTGCAGGTGTATATTTTTCGTGGAGAAAAGCAATAAAACAGGGAGTTCCATTCTGGGGTAAAACTAGTAAAAGATTACTAATAAATTTTTTGATCCCGTTAGTTACTGGAGGAATATTTTGTCTGTTTTTAATTTACCATGGATATTATTTAATGATAATTCCTGCAACATTAATTTTTTATGGGTTGGCTTTAGTTAATGCAAGTAAGTTCACATATGCTGATACGTATTATTTTGGTTTATCAGAAATTATTTTAGGATTGTTAGCATCGTTTTTTAATGGTTACGGAATCTGGTTCTGGGGAATAGGTTTTGGCGTTCTTCATATATTATATGGTATTGTAATTTATTTTAAATACGATTATGGAGTTGCCAATAAATAAATTTAATAAAGCTTTCGAAAACCGCATAAGACTTGGTGTTATGTCAATTCTTATGGTTAACGATTGGGTTGATTTTGGCACTCTTAAAGAGATGCTGGATTTAACAGATGGAAATCTTGCTAGTCATATTAAAGCTTTGGAAGCTGAACAATATATTGAAATAAATAAACGTTTCATAAACAAAAAACCTAACACTTCTTATCGTGCAACTTTTTTGGGAAGAAACGCTTTTAAAGAACACTTGAATGTTCTAGAAAATATTATAAAACAAAACGAGTAATTTTTTTTATTTATTAACTTTGAAACACAAAGTACTTTTATGAAAACAAAAAACGCCATCAGTTACTTACTGATTTTTATTGGAGCTTGTCTTTTTCAGTGGTTATTCTGGCATGAGACGCCTGGAATAAATCTATTATTTTTTACCGTTTTTATTATTCCTTCATTAATTTATCTTTTTCCAGAGTCTTTAAAAAAAATACCATTTTGGTTGTCGTTTTTTGGATTAATAGCTACAAGTATAGCTGTTGCAATTCATGGAAGTTCATTCTCTGTTGTTATGTATGTTTTTTCATTGATATTTTTTGTGATTTTTTCTCAATGGTCTGATACCAGAAGCCCTGTTTATGCAATTCCTTCTTCTATAATAGGTATGGTATTGTCACCTTATACTTTTTTTGCAGGAAGATTAAAGAAAACAGATAAATCAAATAGTTCAGTATTCTCAAAGTGGTTTGGAATAATAATACTGCCATTAATTATTTTAGTAATCTTTTTTATAATATTTTATTTTGCAAGCGAAAAATTTGCTGAGTATTCCGATAAAGTTATAATTCCTATTCAAGATTTAATTTATAATATTTTTGGTAATATAACCTTTTTAAGTGTTTTCTTTTTCATACATGGGATTCTATTAATTACATGGCTGGTATTAAAAAATTCAGCTTCAAATTTGTCTATAGAAGAAAATAAAAAATCATCAGTTATTACCCGAATAAAAATTCGCAGAAAAAGAAAATTTTCAATTACAGGCTTGAAAAAAGAATATTTATCTGCATTGGTTTTGTTGGTTTTGATTAATATTTTGGTGTTAGCTGCAAATGTTATTGATATTAAATTCTTATGGTTTGGGTTTGAATTTAAAGAAGGAATGAATCTTAAACAATTTGTTCATGAGGGAACTTATCTTTTAATTTTAAGTATTCTTTTGTCAATGGGAATATTGTTATATATATTCAGAAAAAATCAGAATTTCTTTTCAAAAGGTAAAGTTTTAAGAAAATTAGCTGCTGTTTGGATTGCTCAGAATTTGATTCTTGCAATCTCTGTTGGTCTTAGAAACTATCATTATATTGATCAATATGGATTGGCATATAAAAGAATTGGTGTTTTTATTTTCTTAATGTTAGTGCTTTTTGGTTTGTT
>CAILUD010000212.1 GCA_903837285.1 uncultured Bacteroidota bacterium
ACCCTTAAAAAAATGAAAAAGCTGAACTTTATTTTAGTTATTGCAATTTGTCTCTTTTTGTTTTCATGTAAGTC
The DNA here is from genome assembly GCA_903837285.1 of uncultured Bacteroidota bacterium. Lineage (GTDB taxonomy): Bacteria > Bacteroidota > Bacteroidia > Bacteroidales > GWA2-32-17 > GWA2-32-17. Next base: position 75 of record CAILUD010000212.1, read on the forward strand.
TGCACCTTCTACTGATGAAGCACTCGAATGCAACAAATTTTTTATGACTGCTACTGGTAGTCTTGATAAAACTTATGATTCATATAAGGACTTCTGGAACGAGTATGATATAGACACATTTGATGTTGTGCAATACGAAGCATTAAAAAATGATTTAAAGACAGTTCAGGAAAAAGTCAAAAGCTCTTTAACTATTGTAAATGATCAAAAAGATTATGAGGGGATAAAAGATTTTACCGATTTTAAAGGCATTGCAATAGATTACTATAAAGCAATAGGTGCAATGTGCGATAATGAATATACTGAAATCGTTACTCTTATTGGAAAAGGAGAAGCATTTACTGAAGAAGATAGAGCTAAGTGTTTTGAAATTGATAGTGTTATTGGTGTAAAACATCAAAATGCTTGTGATGTATTTATTAAATTTCAGGAAGATTTTGCAAAAAAATATAATTTTGAGTTAGAAGATACACAAGCCAGAGATAAAACTTTTGAAGATTTGGGAATTAAGAATTAACATTTTTCAAGTTTTATATCATTTGCAATTTGATATTAAAATTATGTTTTCTTAAATATTACATTTGGTTATAAAATGAAAAAAGCCCCGATTGGGGCTTTTTTCATTTATATTATTTGCAAAATTATTCTGCTGCTTTTTCTTCAGTTTTAACAGCATCCTTTTTTGTATAACGGTTACGGAATTTATCAATACGACCTGCTGTATCAACCAATTTCATTTTACCAGTATAAAATGGATGTGATGTGTTTGAAATCTCAACCTTAATCAAAGGATAAGTAACACCTTCAATTTCAATCGTTTCTTTTGTTTGCGTGCAAGATTTTGTAATAAAAGTATGCTCGTTTGACATATCTTTGAATGCTACAAGTCTGTAAGCTGTTGGATGGATATCTTTTTTCATAATGGAAAATTTACAATTCTAGTTTTTTAATTCGGACTGCAAAATTACAATTTCATTTTCAAAATCCCAAACAATCTGACGAATTTTATAAAAAGTAAAAATTTCTTTCTACTAAGAAGTAGACTATCAGTATTATTGCAGAGTAAAGAAATAGCCATTTTACATCAATATATTCTGCAGGTTTAATTTTTAAGTGCTTGTAATTTATTATAATCAGAATTATTCTTTCAGCAATAAAAGCAATTAAGGTTCCAAGTGCAACTCCAACAATACCAAACGGAATTGCAAGCCATAAGCTAAATGCAAGCTTTATCGAAAATTCGATAATAGAAACAATTAGTAAAATTTTTGTCTTTTTTAACCCAAGAAGTATAGTTTGTGGAAACACTAATCGTGTAATAACTAAAAGGAGAAAAACGTTAAATACCCCTGCTCCATCAATAAATGCAGGATTAAAAATTATTGGATAAAGCCAACGACTAATTATAATTAGCAAAATACTTAATGGAAAAAGGAAATGCATTAATCTGGTAGATTTCTCTTTTAGATTAAGCAGAGCCAGTTTAAGATTAGAATTTTCAGAAATCTCTGGAATCATAGCATTACTAAATGCATTTGCTAACAACATTGCTAGTGGAAGTTCACGAGCACCATACCTGTAAATTGCAAAAGTAGCATCATCGAAATGTGCCGAAACAATTATACCATCAATGTAAGGCATGGAGCCACTTATAAGTGCACCTGCAATTAATGGTAATGCCAGGGTTAAATGCTCTTTTATAAATTGTAAAGAAATTATTGGTTTTGAGTTTTTTAAAATAAGAACTACAAGCCAAACAAATCTTAAACCCGAAATTGCTATTAATCCATATAAACTCGATTCAATTCCATAACCTAACCAAACAGGGACAACAACTGCCAGAAATTGCAAACTAAAAGTTAAAACACTATAATAAATTATAGAATATGGTCTTTTCAATAATAAATAAACATATTCCAATAAAAAAGCAGGAGTTGAAATCGCGAAAAAAGCGATAAAAAGCCATTTGTATGGTATTTCAGAAGAAGAAATTAAAAAAGTCGCACTTGTCTTTTCTGTTAGTAGTATAATAACAGCAATTAATAAACTAAATACAACCGAAATAATAAGTGCATTAAACAGCAATGGTGATTTTTCTGAGGATTTAAATGTCTTGTTATTGTTATATAAAGGGAGCAAAGATTGAATTAATCCATTTACCCAGAAAAAGCTTATTGCCCCTGAAAGAAAAATAAGTTTTTCGTAAATGCCAATTTCAGATGTGCTTAAATGGCTTTTTGCAAAACAAATACTTACCAGAAACAATATTCCAAACCTGAATAGCTGAAAAAACTGTAGCGATGAAATATTGGTTATTTGTTTCTTAAAATTCAATTTCTGTGATTTTTTTCAAAGATATAAATTGTTTTGCTCAACGCTCATTATTTCGCCTTTGTTGGAGTTATCTCCAACAAAGAATATTATTCCAACATATAATTCGATAAAAAACCAAAGTTATCAATTCCTGTCTCATAAAATAATGCAGAACTATAAAAATAATCATTAGGATGTTTAGCCAGATTCCATTTTTTACTTATAGGATTATTATGAATATAATTAAGTTTTTGCTCAAGAATTGAATCAGTATAAATTTCTATTGATAAGGGATTTCGTTTCCATAATTGATATTTTCTATCTTTCAAATTGACTTTAAATTCTTCTAAAAATAATAGTTCGTTTTTAATTAGTTCAAATTTTAATTGTTGTGCAGTAAATCTTAATAGACTTCCCTGGGTATGATTTTTTGTTATGTCATTTGGGATGTGCCAAATTAAATGGATATGATTTGGCATTATAACAAATCCAAAAATCTTTGCTCTTTGTTCTATGGCAATAAATTTAAGTGAAACTAGAATAATATTTTTGTATTCATCTTTAATTAATAATGGTTTCCAATCTTTAATTGTGGCTGTAAAGAAAAATGTATTCTGGTAGTTTTTAAACATTTATTTATTCCTAATTATTTAGATTGCTGTAACAAGATTCCTAAGATACAAAAATAAAGTAAAAACCTTGTTGGAGATAACTCCAACAAGGGCGGTAGTATTAAAAAAAATAAAAAAGTCGAATAAAATTTATTCGACTTAATTTAAAAAGGGATATTCTTATATTATTTTTTCACACCCAATATCTCATCAAAAGCTTTAACAAATGATTCTTTAGGCATTGCACCTGCCGACATTTGTGGTTGTCCTTCCATAGGAATAAATAATATTGAAGGAATACTTCTTATTCCAAATATTGATGCTAACTCCTGTTGATCTTCTGTATCTACTTTATAAATATTTAATTTGCCGGTATATTCTGTTCCTAGTTCTTCAAGAATTGGAGCTACCATTTTGCAAGGCGCACACCAGTCGGCATAAAAATCGATAACACATGGTTTATCTCCCACAAATTTCCAATCTTTATTCTCTTCATAATTGAAAACTTTTTCTTTAAAAGTTTCCATTGTTAAATGTTCTAACATAATTTGATTTTTAAGTTTATTCAAAGATAATAATTTTACTAAAAACACATATCAAATTATGTGCATAAGTCTATTTGTCACAAAAAACTTTATTTTACTGACATTAATAGTAATTTTGTGCGATTATATTTTAGTCATATTATATAGAAATGAGGATTAATTTAGAAGATAAAATATTTGAAACTATTTCGTTAGCTGCTGTTGAATTGAATATTAAAGCATTTGTGGTTGGAGGGTTTGTACGCGATTCAATTATTGGCAGAAACTCAAAAGACATTGACATAGTGGCAGTGGGAAGTGGGATTGAACTTGCAAGAACTGTTGCTAAATTACTAGGAATAAAAAAGGTAGCTGTTTTTAAGACCTATGGTACCGCTCAAATAAATGTTGGCGATGTTGATATTGAATTTGTAGGAGCAAGAAAAGAAAGTTATGATCGCAACTCAAGAAAGCCAATTGTTGAAAATGGCAGTCTTTCTGATGATCAACTAAGGCGTGACTTTACTATTAATGCCTTGGCAATTTCATTAAGTAAAGAAGATTATGGTTTAGTTTTAGACCCATTTAATGGACTTAGTGATATTGAAAACAGAATTATAAGAACTCCGCTCGAGCCAGGAATTACTTTTTCTGATGATCCTTTGCGAATGATTAGGGCAATTCGTTTTGCTTCGCAACTTGGTTTCGAGATTTATGATGAAACATATAAAGCAATTTCAGTAAATGCAGAAAGACTGAAAATTGTTTCGAGTGAAAGAATTATTGATGAGTTTAATAAAATTTTACTTTCACCAAAACCTTCTGTAGGCATTGAAATGCTTGAAGAAACAGGACTTCTTGAATTATTTTTTCCTCAGTTAATTCATTTAAAAGGTGTGGAGAATGTTGAAGGAAAAATGCATAAAGATAATTTTGCGCATACACTTCAGGTTGTTGATCAGATTAGTTTAATTTCTTTTGATTTATGGCTTAGGTGGTCAGCTTTGCTTCATGATATTGGAAAACCTGCAACAAAACATTTTAACAAAGAAAATGGTTGGACATTTCATGGACATGAAGTTGTTGGAGCAAAAATGGTGGAAGAAATTTTCAGGAAATTGCGTTTACCGTTAAATGAAAAATTAAAATATGTTCAGAAAATGGTAAACCTTCATTTGCGACCAATTGCTTTGGTTCATGAAGTTGTTACCGATTCTGCTGTGCGCAGGTTGTTATTTGAAGCAGGAGAGAATATTGAAGATTTAATGCAGTTGGCCGAAGCCGATATTACTTCAAAAAATGAAAAGAAAGTAAAATTATATCTTAGTAATTTTAAATTGGTAAGAAAAAAGCTTAAAGAAGTTGAAGAAAAAGACAGAATAAGAAACATGCAACCACCAGTTACCGGTGAGGAAATAATGCATATTTTTAATTTACCACCGTGCAAAATAGTTGGCGATTTAAAAAATGAAATTAAAGATGCTATACTTGACGGACTTGTAGCTAACGAAAGAGAAGCAGTTTTGCAATATTTATTTCAGATTGCCAGAGATAAGGGAATTGAGCCTGTAACAATTTAAAATATATTCATGCTCCTCAGAGTCTCTTACTAACAATATTCAAAAACAAAATTTAATTTCTTAATAAGGACTCTGAGAAAAAAAATTATAGTTTAATTATTTTTCGTGTAATTGTCCAATCAGAACCAAAAATCTTAATGAAATAAATTCCTTTCGATAATAAACTAATATCAATTTCTTTTGATGCAATATTTGATAAAAGACATTCGCCGGTTAAATTAAAAACTTGCAATTTTTCAATTTTATTTTCTTTATTGGAAATATAAATAAAGTCTTTAGTGGGATTAGGATATAAATTTATTTCATTTTGATAATCAATGCTATTTAACAAAGTTGAATTATTTTGCAAACAACGGATATGATACCCAAATTTTAAATCTGATAAGTATCCAGTAATTACGATGGAATTGTAACGCATTTCCCGACTAAAAATAACAGTCGTTCCTTGAGGGTTTAAAATACTAGAAGTCCACCAACTACCAATACTGTCTACAGATTGAAAATCTGAGTGATAATGACGAGATCCTCCTGGAAGGGCAGTAAAACCATTCTCATTAGTAGCTCCAGTATTTGGACTTTGCCAATGTGTAGTTCCCAATTCTTTTAATTTACCACCTGCAATACTACACCCTAAATAATCACATAGTGTATTCCATTCTTCTTCTGAAGGCACATGCCATCCAATTGGGCAAATATTATTATTGATGATAGTATATCCATTATATAACACACCGTATGTGCTAGCATTATTAACAGAATCGTTATTGTAATAGCATCTAGCACTTGATGTAAAAGTACTCCATTGAGTATTGTTAGTAATATTAGGTATCAAGCTTCCATTGTTGAAATGAGTGACTTTTAAATCTTTATTTAACCATATTTGTGTTCCTATATGAATGGTGTCATAAGAATTTCCATCAATATCTATAACAGATTGTGCATTTATATTATAAAAAAACAGTTCAAGTAGAGCAAATATGTATATAAATTTTTTCATTATCAA
>CAILUD010000213.1 GCA_903837285.1 uncultured Bacteroidota bacterium
AAACTTTAAAAGATGAATTGATAGTTAGAAAAAACAATTACAATTATGTTCTGATTGGCTCTGTAATACTGTTATTGCTACTTCTTGCAATAATCATTAAAGCATGGATTTCTATAAAAAGAAGAAATATCAGAATTGCTTTACAATCATTAAGACGAGAGATGAATCCTCATTTTATTTTTAATAGTCTTAATAGCGTTAACCAGTTTATTGCCGAAAATAATGAACTTGAAGCAAACAAATACTTAACATCATACTCAAATTTAATGAGAAATATGATGGAAAATTCTAATAAAGATTATGTGAATTTAAGTGTAGAAATTGAACAACTTACAAAATATTTGGAATTAGAAAAACTTCGCTTTGCTGATAAATTTGAATACATTATTGAAGTTGATGAGAATATTGACAAGGATACTGCACAAATACCAAATATGATTATTCAACCAAACCTCGAAAATGCAATCTGGCACGGCTTACGATATAAAGAATCTAAAGGACTTCTTAAATTAAAATTCACTAAAGAAGGTAATAAAACAGTTGTTTTTATTGAAGATAACGGAATTGGTTTGCAGGAAAGTAAAAACATTAAAACTAAAAACCAGAAATTGCACGAATCGCGTGGTTTAAAGAATGTACACGAAAGAATTTATTTGCTTAACAAATTATACCAAAAAAATATTCGTTTTGAAGTTATAGAAAAATCTGGAGTTGAAAGTGGGGTTATTGTTAGGTTAGAGTTTTAAAAAAATGTAAATTTACTAACTTCAATTTGGTATTAATGGTATCGGGAATTTGAGTTTCTTTTACCTTTAAAATTTATTGTTTTGTGAATTATTTTATAGAATTGTTTTAATATTTAAATAAGCATGAAGAATATTTTTTTAATCCTTTTGGTATTAGTAGTATTGGGAAGTAACCTAATAGCACAAAATTCGGACAAAGATGAGATTATGAATGTAATTCAAACCTCGTATGTTGAAGGGCTACAAAACGAAGGCAATATTGAAAAAATTGACAAAGGCTTTCATCCGGGCTTTGAAATGATTATTCCCGAACTTGGTGGCGAAGTAACTAAATATCCCATTTATAAGTGGAAACAAGCTACTTTGAAAAAGTTAAAAGATGGCCGTTTACCTCGTTCTGGTGATAAAATTATTTCCATTAAATTTCTAAACATCGACATTGTGGAAACAGCTGCAGTTGCTAAATTTGAATTTTATGTGGGTTCCGAACTAGCTTTTGTGGATTTTATGTCGCTTTATAAATTTGAAGACGGCTGGAAAATAATCAGCAAAATATACTATCAATATCCAAAAAAATAAAAATACGAAAATTCATACCTATGCACTCGCTCGCAGGAGCACCTAAGTCCATTGGGAACCCAAAAATTTCGATTGTTTTCATAGTACTTTAAATTATGACACAAAAATACAAGCAATATTTTAATTTACATGTTTTTAAACAGCAATTCTACTTTGAAAAATCCCATATAACTCATAATCATTTGATAATTATAAAAATAAACAAATTTAAAAATTCTTTAGCATTAATAAAAAAAAAAAAAAAGCAACCCGAAAAAAAAAAAATCGTCTTAAAAAAAAATATAGCATATGAAGAACATACTAATTATTTCAATTTTAGCCTTAACATTAAATACTATAGCACAAAACTCATCGATTGGAATTCCAGACAGTGTTAAAAATATTAGCCACAATGGTTCAACCGGACAATACTCAATAACAAATCCATTAGTTTATAATGGCAGCCAATTTACAAATCTACCAACAACAATGTATTGCATTTCAAATTGCATATCAGATTACTTATACTTTTATGATTTAGATTTAAATATTCCAACAAATGCTACAATCACTGGTATTGAAATCACTCACGGAAGAGGTGGATGCAATTCTGGATCATATGTTATTGACACATTACACTTAGCATACAATGGAGCTATTATTGGATTACCTAAGCGCGACTCAACCTCTGTTGGAACAGATATTTTAGGATCTTCTTCTGATAATTGGTCGGCAATACTTACTCCTACAATAGTTAACGATAACAGTTTTGGATTATTTATTAATAGCTCTGGACACGGAATATGCACTTTTGCACAATTCAATATTCAAATTAAAGTTTATTACACAACGTGTACAAGTTCAGAATTAACTGGAATTCCAGACAGTGTGAAAAATGTTAGCCATGCAGGTTCAACCGGACAATATTCAATAACAAATCCATTAGTTTATAATGGCAGCCAATTTACAAATCTTCCAACAACAATGTATTGCGTATCAAATTGCATATCAGATTACTTATACTTTTATGATTTAGATTTAAATATTCCAACAAATGCTACAATAACTGGTATTGAAATCACTCACGGAAGAGGCGGATGTAATTCTGGCTCATATGTTATTGACACATTACATTTAGCATACAATGGAGCTATTATTGGATTACCTAAGCGCGACTCAACCTCTGTTGGAACAGATATTTTAGGATCTTCTTCTGATAATTGGTCGGCAATACTCACACCTGCAATAGTTAACGATAACAGTTTTGGATTATTTATAAATAGCTCGGGACACGGAATATGCACTTTTGCACAATTCAATATTCAAATTAAAGTTTATTATTGTTCTACTACAACTAACATATTAAGTCATAATGAAACTTCTTCAAAAATAACAATTTACCCTAATCCTATTACCGATTTTATTAATCTAGAAGTAAATTCAAAAAATATTGGATCAACATATTCAATTTACGACTATACAGGAAAAATTATTGCAACTAATATTATTTCTGAACTGTCAACACAAATACCAGCTCAATCAATAAAACCAGGACTTTATGTTATTAAAATCAGTAATTCTTCAGAGTCTATTAAATTAATAAAAAGATAAATCTTTAGCTAGAACACTTAATTAATTCAGCTTTACATCATTTTTAATCCGCCGCAGCAGATTATATTTAATATTAATATGTTAGCTTAGTTGCAAACCAAGCTGAGAATGGGATCAATTCGCGGCGGCGAACGCAATGACGAAATACTACTGAGTACTTATTAATGAATCAACACGTAACAATTTATCAATTGTCTTACCTTCTTTATTTTTCCATTCTATCCATCCATTTGCTCTTCTTCCTAAAACAGCTGCAGCTGCTGCGCTTGGAGAACCAAATAAGAAGTCTTCAACAAATACAAACACTTGATTTTCTTTTACTAATATTTTGCTATCTATAAGTTTTGATCTAAGACCAGTCACCCATGATCCTGCAGTATTTGTTTCATCTAAATTTGCAATTGATCCTTTAAATACAACAAATCCATCGTCAACCATATCACCTTCAGCTTTTGCATCTTTTCCCTTACAATATAGAATTTCTTTTTTCTTAACAGAAGATTTTTTAAGTTCTTCAAATATAGGATAACCTAAAGTTGCCAAAAGAATTTTAATAGTATCAAAATTATCCATTAAATCCGCTTCCATGCTCTCTGTTATATATGGTTTTGCAGGAGTTGCTAAATTTTCAGTGTCATAACGTCCAATCTCATTTGCATTTTTAATACACAAATACTCTAAAAATTTCACATGCGACTTTGTAAAAGTATTTGATTTTGACGAAATAACAATAGCATAATTCCAGAAATCTTTATTCTTATTATGTGATTTTATCCTTTCAAAGCAATCTTCTGTTTCACCAATATAAGCTATCGGTTTTGCTTTTTCTTCACTATAACCAAATAAAAAATAAATGCCATATTTTCTAACTTCTTCTCTTAATCCTACTTCTATTAATTTATTTCTAGGAAATAAAACAGCAGTCATCATTCTATTTGTTAAATCTGCTATTTTAATACTAATTGGGTTACCATCAGGTAAAAAAATCTGAATAGTCTGTGGACGTTGGGTTATCATAAATTTAATTTTCTAAAACACTAAAACCATTTAAGCTGCTTAATTCTTCTCAAATATAATCAATAACAGATTAAATCAAAAACAAATATAAGAATTGAAAAATAATAGAAGGTTATTTAACTCCAGACAGTGCAAGCCTAACATTTACTCTTCCAACATTGCATTAATTTCGGAACTAAGTTTTGGCAAATGATTAATAACAATACTCCAAATTAAATCATCAGAAATTTTATCATATCCATGTGCAATACGATTACGAGTACCAATAATCTTTTGAGCATTTTCAATTTCAAAATCATTATCCTTTTTTAAAATTCTATTAATTGCCTCACCAATAATTTCAATATCTCTTTCTACTGCACGTTTTGTTTTAATATCTTTAGAATAGTCTTCAAATTTTTTTGGCCTATCAATAAAATAACTTTCAATTTCACTAATAGACTGTTGTATATCATATAGCCATGTTTTAATCTCGCTATCCATAAACAAGTTGTTTAGTTGAATCAATAGACTTTCTTAAATAAGGATTATTTATTGCCTTATCTTCTAACAAATCAACATTATGCTTTAAAATACCTTCAAGAGAAAATTTTAAATCGAAATAATTATCGGCATAGTCATATAGCTCAACACCATTAAAATCAACAACTAAATCTATATCACTATCACTATTAAATCTATTTGTTAAAACTGATCCAATTACAAAAAGTTTAGCAACATTATGCTTTATACATAAATCACGAATTATTTCAATATTGCTTTCAATCAAATTCATAAAGCAAATATAATAAATTTAAACAAATATAAGTATTGAAAAATAACACAAATTAACTTAAGTCACTTTAAATACTCGAAGTAATAAAGCACTTCTATTTAATTTCAAACTCATCAGCATCTTTCCATGCAGCAAATTTTTCTCTTGAATCGTTAAGTAAAGCCAGGTTAAATGTGCTAGTTATTATTTCATCTGCAAAAGGTTTAGCTGAAATAATTTCTCTGCCAGCATAATCAATAATTATACTATCGCCAGAATGAGGCAAATTGTTACCATCATTACCAACTCTGTTTACAGCAGCTACATAGCACTGATTTTCCATTGCACGTGCATAAAGCAATTTTTTCCATGCATCGTTTCTACGTTCAGGCCAGTTTGCAACTAATAACATTACATCATAATCATTTTTATTGCGCATCCATACAGGGAAACGTAAGTCGTAACAAATTTGCAGAAAAAATCTAAATCCTTTATAATTAATTATTGTGCGAGCATTTCCTGCTGTATATTCATTGTTTTCGCCGGTTATACTGAATAAATGATGTTTATCGTAATAATGAATAAAACCCATAGGTTCTGCAAAAATAAAACGATTAAAATATTTACCGTTTTCGATAATTATAACACTTCCACCAATTGCAAAATTATTAAGTGCAGATTGTTTTTTAATCCAGTTTACAGTTTGCCCATCCATTGTTTCTGCAATAGGACTGGGGTTCATTGAGAATCCTGTAGTAAACATTTCTGGTAATAAAACAATATCGGTTTTGCCTTTTAAGTCTGAAAAATTGTTTTCAAACTTTTTCATATTTTCTGCAGGATTTTCCCAAACTAAATCGCTTTGAATAAGCGAAACTTTAATTTCTTCCATATTAGCTTTCTGTAGTAAAACCTTCTGGATGTTTAGCTTTTACGCCAACATAGCAAGCTTTAACTTTAAGCATATCGGCATCAAAGTCACCGGTCGGCTCGAATATCCAAAGAGGTCCAAGTTGTTTTTTTCCGTAATCAACAGTAGAAACAACAACAGGCACTTTTGCTTCAGTTGCTATCTGATAAAAACCTTTTTTCCAACGCTTCACTTTTTTACGTGTTCCTTCGGGAGTTATAACAAGAAAAAAAGAATCTCGTTTTTTATATTCTGCAACCATTTGAGCAACCATATCGTTATGCCTGTCCCCTCTTTTTACAGGTATTGCGCCTAATGCACGAATAATTGGACCAACAGGAAAAAAGAAAAACTCTTTTTTAATTACAAATTTAGCGCTAATTCCAAAACTGTGTAAACCTAACCAGCCCATAATAAAATCCATAATACTTGTATGTGGAGCTGCAATAACTAAAAGCTTTTTAGCATCGGGAGGAAATGAACCTATTAAATGCCATCCCATTATTTTTACTACTGTGCGAGCAAATCTTTTAGCTGCCATTATTTAATTAAGGAATTATGATTTTAAATTTAAGATTTTTTGAATTACAAATATAACTTAAAGTTTTATTTTAAATAGCAACAAATTAATAACATATAAACTAATGTCATTCTGAGTGTAACGAAGAATCTAAATTCGAAAGTAGATTCTTCACTACGTTAAGAATGACAAAAAAATTGCAAAATAAAACAGTCAGGTCGAAAGACCTGACTGCATATATATTCCTCAAAACTTTAGACATCTGCCTGCCGTCATCCTTCGATCCGCCACGGCGGATCGAAGGAAGGCATGGCTTTAAGTACTTAAGTGCACTTTTTTTTAATAATTTTCTCCTAACAATTCAAAGTATGCTTTTGGATGTGCACATACCGGGCAATTTTCCAAAGCTTTTGTACCTTCATGAATATATCCGCATTCGCGACACATCCATTTTACTTTTTCGTCTGATTGGAAAACCTTTTGGTTTTCAACATTTGCTAATAATTTTCTAAATCTAGCCTCATGTTCTGCTTCAACTTTTGCTATTAATTTAAATGCAGTTGCAACATCTTTAAATCCTTCTTTTGATGCTATCTCAGAAAATTCAGGATAAATTGCAGTCCATTCCTCGTTTTCACCATTAGCCGAAGCTAAAAGATTTTGAGCAGTGGTACCAATAATACCAGCAGGATAAACTGCAGTAATTTCTAATGGGCCACCTTCAAGGAAATTAAAAAATCTTTTTGCATGAGCTTTTTCTTGCAAAGATGTCATCATAAACATTTCTGAAATCTGCTCGTAACCTTCTTTTTTAGCTACTTTTGAGAAAAACTCATAACGGTTTCTTGCTTGCGATTCACCTGCGAATGCTTTTAGCAAATTTTTTTCTGTTTGTGTTCCTTTTAGACTCATAGTTTATTTGTTAAATATCATTTTTTGTACTTCTACTCCGTTTATTTTTTTAAGTTCAGATTCAAACAAATCCATTTCTTCTACCAAGCCAGTTAACTCTATAATAACTAATCCACTTGCGCTACAATAATTGTCAACTACCTCATGTAGACCTAATCTGGTTTTAATAGAACAACCAAATTTAGTAAACAAATTCTGGATTGCAATAGCATCTTTATTTCTTTCAGAAACATATATGCCTAAAATTCTTATTTCTTTCATAGTTTATTATTGTTTTGTCATTCCGAACAAAGTGAGGCACTTTTCTCACCGAAGGTAATCTAGTAACAAATATCTCCACTAGATCCTTCGCTACGCTCTGGATGACAACATAGTTTATATCGAAAAATTCATTTCTTGAACTTCTATTCCTCCTATTTCTGTTAGTTCCATTTTTAATTTGAAAAACTCTTCCGGTAAATCAACAATATGCAGAATTATAAAACCAACTCTACTGCATGTATTTTCTGAAACTTCGTGAAAACCTAGTCTAGTATTAACAATGTGCGCATATTTTGACAAAATTATCTGAGTTTTATTTGCCTCTTTTATTCTGTCTTTTATTGCAATACCAATAATTTTATAATTTGACATATTGATATAAATTAAAAATATAAATCGTGTTTTCCTTGTTTAATAAGCTCAATACGTTTTTTAAGTTCTTCAGTATTTGCATTATTATCCAATCCTGCTAATTCTTTTTCAATTGCTTTCCAGCCTTCAATTTTAACATCGTCAGTAGCATAATCCATTAAATATTCAGCCAATGTTAAAATTGCATTTGGGGTACAAAATCGTTTTATAAAGCCGGGAACAGAGAATTCCATAAAATGCTCACCTGTCCTACCCTGCCTATAACAAGCTGTACAAAATGAAGGCAAATAACCTGTATGTAACAAATCGCGAATAATTTCATTTAATGATCTGTCATCATTAATTTTAAATTGCTCACGATTCAAGTCTTGTTCCTGATTCTTGAATTTATCGTAACCACCAAGTTCAATCTTGGTTCCACCATCAATTTGTGAAACCCCAAAACTTATAACCTCATTACGAATTTCGGCACTTTCGCGAGCAGTTAAAATTAAACCTGTATATGGAACAGCTAACCTTAAAATTGCAACAAGTCTTGTAAATTCACTGTTGCTGACCATATATTTTGGGTCAACATTCAGCGAAGAAGCATCCTGAATTCTTGGGAATGAAATTGTATGCGGACCAACATTATAACATGCTTCAAGATGATTTGTATGTCTTACCAATGAAAGAACTTCAAAACGCCAATCGTACAAACCAAATAAAACACCAATACCAACATCGTCAATTCCAGCTTCCTGAGCACGATCCAAGCCTGTTAAGCGATAATCATAATCAGCTTTTTTACCACCAAGATGATATTGTTTATATGCCTCTGGATTATATGTTTCCTGAAAAATCTGATATGTTCCTATTCCAGATTTGCCTATTGTTCTGAAACCTTGAATATCTAATGGTGCAGCATTTATATTAACTCTTCTTATTTCACCAAAATCTTTTTTAACACTATACACCAATTCAACATCATGTGCTATACGCTCAGGAGAATACTCTTTGTGCTCACCATAAACAAGAATCAATCGTTTTTGTCCATTCTCTTCCAATGCAACAACTTCTTTTACAATCTCTTCATCGTTAAGGGTTTTTCTTATTGCTTCGGTATTTGTTGAACGAAATCCGCAATACTGGCAATTATTTGAACATTTGTTACCAATGTACAATGGAGCAAATAAAACTATTCTATTACCGTAAACTCTTTCTTTTAGAGTTCTTGCACCTTGTTTTATTTCTTCAATTAATTCGGGATCTGTTGCATTAATTAGTACTGCTGTTTCTTCAAGTGTTAATCTAAGTTTACTTAACGATTTTGCAATTACTTCGCGAACTCTCTCTTTTGATGAAACGGTATTATTAATATAGTTCCAAATCTCATTCTGGTCAATAAATGGCTGCATTCTTTTATCGGGAACAACACATTTTTCTGGATTAAATTTCATTTCTTGTTTTTTAATAAAAAATGTAAAACTTAATATAGTTTTACCTTGCAATGTTAATTTAAATTATTCTTTGTTAAAATGATTAAAGTTGGGTTTGTTTTCTTCATTTTTTTATAAGATATTTAATAATATAGATTGTAAAATATTTCATTTACAAACCACTGAAATTATGATATTTAAATTAAATATGCGATTTTGAAATAATTTTATTTCTATGTCCTTAAACACATAAATTCTTTTTTATATATTTGGCGTATGAAAAATACAATATTAATTATAGCATGTTCTCTTCTCTGGTTTGGAGTTCAAGCGCAGAAAAAAAAAGCAAACGACAATCCAACATGGTTTAACCTTGAAGTAAAAGGTGGTGGTGGAATAAGTATGTTTGGTAATAATAATATTTGGGGCGATAACGAAATCGGTTCATTTAATTTTAAATTTAATCCAGCTTATGGCGTTGGATTCGGTATTCATATTGTGACAGGTTTAGCTGTTCAATTTGAAAAAAGCTGGTCAAATATTAGTCAAAAATACACTTATAATAATAGCCTTCCAGATAGAAGTTATGATTTTAAATCAAACGAATGGGCTTTCTTTATTAGAAATACAGGCGAAGGCGAAAGTGGCGGTTTTATTGGATTGGGTTATAAAGCTTCAAGTATTTCCGGAGAAGACTCTATGTTTATTTTTAATAAAAAATTACATTTTATTCAAGTTGAATTTGGAGGCCCACTATGGCAAAACAACATGTTTGACATAAACCTAAGTATGAGATTAGGTTATTGCATTAATGATATGGTAAGTGCAGACAATTATCATCCAGGCGCTTATACGGTTTATGATAAATACTCGCCAACTCATCCAATTACTGCACAATTATTATTAGGATTAAACTGGCATATTGGATATTGGGCAACTTCAAACTGTAAGCATAAAGGATTTAATTTCTTTGGACCAAATAGCTAAATACTATTTTGAAGTTTGATAATTTTTAATTTTCTCAATTTCAGCTTTAAGAGTTTCAAAATTAGATTTAAGTTGAATGTTTTGTGATTCAAGGTTATTTATCGATGCTTTAAGATCAGTTATTTCCTTATGCTGTTTTTGAAGTTCTTTTAAAAGTAAAACAGAAAGCATTGGATATTTAACTGCATCAGGAATAAGTTTTTCTGAATTACTTCCTTTTATTACATCTTTTTCTACTGCATATTCTGCAAGCTCAGGAATTACAGATGCAACTTCCTCTGCAATTAATCCAAAATATGGTTTATCATCAGTTATTGAGATATATGATACTGGTCTAAGTTTGTAAATATTCTCGGTATTAATTGTTAAATCAGTAATTTCTTTTTTATATCTTTTTGAGGAAGTACTTCTTAAAATCTGGCCTGTACTTAAAACAACCATATTTGCAGCATTTGCTGTTGTAGCAGCATAAGCACCATGACAAAACATTGTAGTAATTGCTGAACTACCAAGTATTACTCTGTTAGATATTGCTCCAATTAAATACCCTGCAGTATTTCCAATAAAAACATTATTATCGCCTGTAACACCCTTACCAGCAGATTGCCCAATACAAGTATTTCTTGAACCAACAACTGTTGATCCAGCATCTCCTCCTACTGCAACATTAAAGTCACCACTACCATATTGACCAGCTACATTGCCAATAAAAACATTTGAAAATCCATCATCAGTTTTGTACTTTGCAGCGGTATTTCCAATTATAACACAAGACAAATTATTGATAGAAGATCCACCAGCATCATTACCAATAACAATATTTGATAAACCTGTTTTATTTGAATAGCCTGCCTTAAAGCCTAAAAATATATTATAATTACCTATACTATCGTTATAACCACTACTGTTACCTATAAAAATATTCGAACTATTTTTAACATGTTTATACCCTGACTGAAAACCAATAAATGTATTGTTTGTACCAATGGTATTGCTTTTACCACTTTCATAACCCATAAAAATATTATGATCAGAGGTATTATTATAACCAGCTTGAAAACCCATAAAAAGATTATAATTTCCGATTGTATTAATAAAACCGCTTTTGTTTCCGATAAAAATATTGTGTAATCCACTTGAATTATTAAAACCTGTACTATCTCCTATAAAAATATTACTTGCCCCTCCTAAGTTGCCATACCCAGATCGATATCCAATAAAATAATTTTTATTTCCTACTGTGTTACTATAACCACTTTGATATCCTATAAAAGAATTATACTTACCAATTGTTATAGAATTACCAGCAAGATGACCAATTAAATAATTATCTGGAGTCATTTTCATATAACTTGTTTTATTCACTCCATTAATATTTTCAACACCAAAACCTTTTAATGTATCTTTTGTCCATATTTTTGAATTATCAGGAGTAACGTGCAAATATTTATTTGTAAATGCTTTTGTATTATTTCTGCCACTTACTGCAAAACCACCTCTGTTTGATTGAATAGCTTCATCGTTTACAAACACATTAACGCTATCTTGATAAACGACAAAAACAGTCTGGCCTATAGAATTCTTTACTTCAAATAATGGGTCTGTAGGCAAAGCAGTAGAACTTCCCTGTACAACCATTCTTCCAGATGGGTTATTTAAACCTACACCAACATTGCCAGGATTTGCATTATAAATATTGTTACCAACTTTATTCCATAATGTATCAACATTACCTGCAGTTTGTGAATACATAGCATAAGGAACAGAAAGAAGCTGTGTAGTACCCATATTAATATATCCGCTACCTAAATCAGCCTCAACTTTTATAAAATGCGATGTTGCACCCCAGTTAATTAATAAAAAATCTCCCGTAACAACGTTACCAGTTCCTACAGACAAAGAAACTATTCCAAATGCATTAGTTAATATTGTATGAGTCTCTACATATTCTGCAGCACCCACAGCTGAAATTGGAATAATACTCAATCTTAAATTTACTGATTGAGATTGTAATACATTGCCGGAAACATCACGAATTACTGCCTGATATTGAAATGACTGAGGAGATTGAGCAACAGCGAAAAAGCTGATAACTGCAGCGAAAATTAACAATATAATTTGCTTCATAATCTTACTGGTTTATTTTAAAATAAAAAAAGTTAATTTAAATAGTGATTATTCAAAACAATACAAATAACAAAGTTAATTATAATGAATATACTTACTCCCATGCAATCCAATCAATTTCTAGATTTTGACTCCAAGAACCTCCAGCATTATCAACTCTGAATACATTGACTTGAAATCCAACTCCATTTACATTTCTTGTAGTAACAACATACACATCATTATAATTTCCACCTTTAGCTGTTACTGTTACCTTTGGTATTCCAATAAAAGGTGTTGAAAAAACAACATTTGAAACAAATACACCACCTATCAAATTTGAGCCTACAGTTGCAGTACCACCTTGAATTTTATTAAAAGTAGTACCACTATTTACTCTTAAAGATCCATTAATATCGACTTTTGCCTGAGGATTACTCCAGCCTACACCTAACCTGCCAGTTAAAGGAGACAAAAACAAACTGTTAATCTCTAATAATAACGGATCGGAATAAAAAACATAACCACCTGCAGCTCTTACCATAAATTGATTTGGATTAGTAGAATTAGTAGTAACTAATGTTGAAGCATCACCAATAATTATAGAACCATTATTATTGTTAGTTGAAATAAATCTACCTAAAGCCATTGAATTATCGCCAGATGCAATTGTGTTAAATCCAATAGAAGCAGACATAATACCACTTGCTTTCGAGTTATTACCAATTGCCATGGAACTTTGACCAGATGCTTTTGATAATACTCCCATTGAAAAAGAATTATTACCAGATGATGTATCGCTAATGCCTATTGCCAATGAAAAATCACCAGTTGATACAGAATTATAACCAATAGCTGATGAAAGCCTTCCACTTGCCTTAGTTAAAACTCCAAAAGATGCTGCACCATAATTATCAGATAAACTACCAATTCCCATTGAAATTGATGCAAATCCTAAAGTAGTTGTTCTTGCTCCTAATCCTATTGCAAAAGAATATGCACCTTCAGATTTTGTAAGATTACCTGTCTGAACTCCAAATTCATCTACTTGAACAGATCCAAAAGCTAAAGAACCTTCACCAATAGCCTGACTTTTATAACCTAAAGAAAAACTACCAGAATTAAAAGCAATTACAGAATCACCAATCGCATAAGAATTAAGTCCATTAGCAATTGCATTTTTTCCTATTGCTGTAGAATAATCACCTCTTGCAATAGGCTTATATCCTAGCGCTTGCGACCAATCGCCTTTTGCTTTTGAAATAAATCCTGAAGCAAAAGAATTAACACCAACGCTATCTCTATCTTCAATTAATACTCTGCCAGTTAATAATGCTTCTTTTGTTGGATACCATAATACTCTTGCCTGGCTTGGATTTATAATTTCTGTAGTATCAACACTTACATTTAAAAAATCTTTATTACCACCAGAATTAATTCCCATTACTGCAAAACCATCACTTGCAATATCTTCATTTAAAAAAATTCTAGTTTTATCAGGTGTTACTTTTAGATAATTATGAGTTAATGCTTTTGTATTATTTCTGCCACTTACTGCAAAACCACCTCTGTTACTCTGAATAGCATCATCATTTACAAACACATTTACACTGTCCTGATAAACAACAAACACAGTCTGACCAATCGAATTTTTTACTTCAAATAATGGATCAGTTGGCAAAGCTGTTGAACTACCCTGAACTACCATTCTACCAATCGGATTATTTAAGCCAACTCCAACATTTCCAGGATTACTGCTATAAATATTATTTCCACTCTTATTCCATAAAGTATCAACATTACCTGCAGTTTGTGAATACATAGCATAAGGAACAGAAAGAAGCTGTGTGGTACCCATATCAATATATCCGCTTCCAAGGTCAGCCTCTACTTTTATAAAATGCGATGTTGCACCCCAGTTGATTAACGAAAAATCTCCCGTAACAACGTTACCAGTTCCTACAGACAAAGAAACTATTCCAAATGCGTTTGTTGATATTGTATGAGTCTCTACATATTCTGCAGCACCCAAAGCTGAAATTGGAATAATACTCAATTTTAAACTTACTGATTGTGATTGCAAGGCATTTCCTAAAGCATCACGAATCACTGCTTGATATTGAAAAGACTGAGGTGATTGCGAAAAAACATACACATTAAGTGACGTCAAAACTAATGTTAAAATTAAATTTTTCATAGCTATTTTATCTTGGATTCTAATTTCTCAATTCTTTCAATCAAGTTGTTTATTAATATCTTCTGCTCGGTATTTTCTTTAACAAGGATTTCATTTTTTTCAACCTGCATATCATTTAACTTTTTCAATTCTTTAATTGCATTAATTGTAACAAAAGTTAAAGCATGTGAATTAAAACTTAAATACTCTGTTTCATTTTTCGCTCCGTTTCGATCACCTGAATTACCCACACTATATTTAAATACTCCAACAGTATAAGGAGCAATTTTTTGAATTTCCTGAGCTAAAATTCCAATGTTTTCACCATCTGTAGGCATACCTGCTAAACCATTATATTTATATTTTACCGGATTAATTTTAAGTAAAACATCTAATCCATCATTGAATGTAGTAATATCCTTTTTAAGTCTTTCGTCAGATGCAATAGTCCATGTATTAGTTGATGGTTTTGCTGCATTATCTGTTGATAATTGTAATTGATATACTGGTGTAGTTGTTCCAATTCCAACATTTCCTCCTGATGGTTGAAGAGATAAAGGATCTGCAATAATACCTGCGAGTCCTGACTGTAACCATGCTGCAAAGCTACCACTTGCCATTTTTCCAATATCTAAACCCTCTGAAGATGATATGCCAATTCTTAATATCCCTGTTGAAGTAGTATTTGGTATAGATGGATTAGATCCAACAGAAACAACAGATAA
This sequence comes from uncultured Bacteroidota bacterium, assembly GCA_903837285.1. Classification (GTDB taxonomy): domain Bacteria; phylum Bacteroidota; class Bacteroidia; order Bacteroidales; family GWA2-32-17; genus GWA2-32-17. Next base: position 15,074 of record CAILUD010000213.1, read on the forward strand.
TCTTGCAGGTGGCGCAATGGTTCCAATTCCTACAAATCCATTCTTCAGTACTGTCAAAGCATTACTTCTAGATAAATTACCGGAACCATTTCCTATAACAAATAAAGGATCAGTTCCAATCCATGAAGAAGCCGAACTGCTTGTCGTATCATTATACCTTCCTGCAACAAAAGAGTTATAAGAATTTGCATAAGTACTTTGTCCCATTGCAATTGATGAAACTCCGCGAGAATGAGTACTAGAGCCTAAAGCAGTAGAAAACATTCCATTTGCAATAGTATTAACACCCATTGCAGTTGACCATATGCCATTTGCTATAGACCCATCACCAAATGCTGTTGAAGACTGGGCATTTGCTTTTGTTCTAAATCCCATTGCAACTGAATAGCTTCCATTTGCTTCCGTTTGATATCCTGTTGAAAGACCACATTCCCCGCTTGCTACCGACTGCCATCCCATTGCAGTAGTGAAAAATCCGTTAGACATTGTCTCGTACCCCATAGCAAATGAATTCTGACCGCTTGCTATTGAACCAAACCCTAATGCTGTAGAAAAATATCCTGATGCAATAGTTCTGTAACCCATTGATGTAGCAACAAATCCGGTAGATCGCGTATAAGCACCCATAGAAGTGGAATACCAATCGGTTGATTTGTTTTTATATCCCATAGATAAAGAATAAAGACCTGTAGCAGAATCGCCCGCACCAAAAGCAATAGCTCCTTCTGCAGAAGCTTGTGATCCTAAACCAAATGCAAACGAATAATTACCGGAAGCTCTTGTTACAACACCTGTAGGACCTAGTGAGTCTCTTCCAACATATCCAAAAGCAAAACTTCCAATACCTGTTGCTTCTGCATAGGCTCCAAAAGAATATGCATCTTGATTAGCTGCAATAGAATGATCACCAAAAGCAAAAGAATTAATCGATTTTGCAACTGCATTTTTACCTATTGCTGTTGAATAATTTCCTCTGGAAATTGCTTTATAACCCAATGCCTGAGACTGTCTACCTATAGCTTTTGACTCAAAACCAGAAGCAAATGAGTTTATTCCAACACTATCCCTATTTTCAATAAATACCCTTCCTGTTAAAAATGCCTCTTTAGTTGGATACCATAATATCCTTGGCTGGCTGGGATTAATTACCTCCATAGTATCAACACTTACATTTAAATAATCTTTATTTCCTCCTGAGTTTATTCCAATTACTGCAAAACCATCACTGGCAACATCTTCATTTAAGAATATCCTTGTTTTGTCTGGTGTTACTTTAAGATAATTATGAGTTAAAGCTTTTGTATTATTTCTTCCACTAACTGCAAAGCCTCCTCTGTTAGATTGAATAGCATCATCATTTACAAAAACATTAACACTATCTTCGTAAACAACAAAAACAGTCTGACCTGCTTTGTTCTTTACTTCAAAAAGAGGTTCAGTAGCTAAGGCTGTTGCACTTCCCTGTACTACCACCCTACCTAAAGGACTTGCTGTTCCAATACCCAATCTTTCATTTGAATTATCCCAAATAAAATTTGCATTTCCTCCAAAAACACCTGAATTATTATATTGAATAGTTTTATTTAGTCCACCTGGTGTTCCCGAATTTAAATCTGTACTAGAAATTGTAAAATTTGGATAAGTACCACTTATTGTTGTTGCTCCTCCCTGAGTTAATGTTACAGCCTGATCAGGTGCTGTATTTTCAAATGTTGTACCTGATAAACTCAAACCTGAACCTGCAGAGTAAGTTGTATTGTTATCTACACTTGAAATTGTAAAATTCGGATAAGTACCACTTATAGTTGTTGCTCCTCCCTGAGTTAATGTTACGGTCTGGTCTGGCGCTGTATTATCAAAGGTTGTACCTGATAAACTCAAACCTGAACCTGCAGAGTAAGTTGTATTGTTATCAGCACTTGAAATTGTGAAATTAGGATAATTTCCTGTTACAGTTGTTGAACCACCCTGATTTAATATTAAAGTCTGATCAGGGGCTGTATTTACAACTGTTGAGCCAGTAATATCAATTCCTGTTCCACCAACATAATTTGCTGTTCCGGCTACTGTAGCATAGTTTGCATTTGTAGCATTATCAGCCTGAGTAGCTGATAAAGAATTGATAGCGTATGGAACAGACAATAATTGTGTTGTACCCATATCCAAATAACTTGTACCACCAGTAGGGTCAGCTTCTACCTTAATATAGTGAGAGGAAGCTCCCCAGTTTATTGTAGAAAAATTTCCTGTAACAACAGTACCATTTCCAACAGATAAAGATACTATTCCAAATGTATTTGTTGTTGATAAATGTGTCTCTACATATTCTGCAACACCTACTGCTGATATAGGAATAATACTCAATCTTAAATTTACTGATTGAGATTGCAATACATTGCCGGTAGCATCACGAATTACTGCCTGATATTGAAAAGACTGAGGTGCCTGAGCAAATACTTTAATAATTAGTATTAAGCCAATTAAAGTCCATAATATTTTTTTCATATTTAAAATTTATTTTAATAATCCCAAAAATATGTATTTAGATAACCAATAACAAGTTATTCGTCAAAAAGTAAAAAAAAGTTAAAATATTTGCATTTTTAATAATTACACACTATTTTTGACCAGTTGGTTAAACTATTTAATTAATCCTAATGGTCAAGATAAAAGAAATTGAGAAAAGTACTGAAATAAAAATACTTGAAGCTGCAAAACAAGAATTTTTAGAGCGAGGTTTTGATGGAGCTCGAATGCAAAAAATTGCAGAGCGCGCCGGAATAAATAAAGCATTACTGCATTATTATTTCAGATCGAAAGAGAATTTATTTAAAGCTATTTTTCAATCAGTTTTTGAAAATTTCTTCCCTAAAGTGGTAAAAACGTTTCAATCAGAAATCTCTTTTTTTGATAAACTAAAATTCTTTATCGATAATTATATTGATGTGCTTTCAAAAAATCCATTTCTTCCAGCGTTTATATTACATGAAATTCAACTTAGACCGGAAATGTTAATCAATAGCATGAAAGAACAAGGTTTTAATCCATCTGTTTTTCTTAACATGTTTAAAAGGGAAATGGAAAATGGTGTAATCTGCAATATGCGAGTCGAACATCTGGTTGTAAATATTCTTTCGATGTGTATTTTCCCCGTTGCTGCAGCACCAATAATTAAAGGAATGATTTTTAAAAATGATGATATAGAATACCAACAATTTCTTGAAGAAAGAAAAATAATTGTTTATGAATTTGTTGTTAATTCAATTAAAAAATAAAATAATACTATGTGGGGAAAAGTAAAATTCAGCATACTCATGACTTTAATATTGCCACTTTTAGGATTTAGTCAGGGTAATGACACATTATATATTGAATATTGTTACAAGTTACTGTATCAAAACTGGCCAACTTTAAAAAATGACAGTTTGTATAGCCAATCAAGTTTATACAAAAGCAAAAATATAAGTTCAGCTTATTTACCTCAAATTGGATTTAATGCTCAGGCAACTTACCAAAATGATGTCACTTCTGTTACTTTACCTTTTCCTGGAATTAAAATTGACAGTCCTTCAAAAGATCAATACAAAGCGACATTAGATGTTAATCAATTAATTTTTGATGCAGGATTAACAAATAGCCGTAAAAAACTGGAATCTTCAAATTCATTAATAGATAAACAGCAAATAGTAATAGATATCAACTCAAAAAAAGAACAACTAAATAATCTCTTCTTTAATATAATGTTGCTTCAGGAAACTGAAAATCTACAATTTACATTACAATCAAAACTAAAAGAAAAACTTTCTGTTTTACAGTCGGGTGTTACTAACGGAATAATTACCGAATCTGAACTTTTTGCTCTACAAGCAGAATTATTAAAAACAGATCAGCTAATTATAGAAATTCAAACATCCAGAAATGGCCTATTATCTTCACTTTCAAAATTTATTGGGCAAGAAATTCCAAAAAATATTAAACTTGGATATGAATCTAAACAATTTGCATTTACCGAAAATATTCTACGTCCGGAAATAGAATTATTTAATCTTAACAAATCACGCATAAATGCTTCAGAAAATATTTCAAAGAAATCACTACTACCTAAATTATATGGGTTTGGACAAGCAGGATACGGTAGACCTGGACTAAACATGCTTAACAATGATTTCCAAACTTTTTATATAGTAGGTGCAAAACTCAGCTGGACACCGTGGGATTGGAATCAAAGTTCGCGTGACAGAAAGGTTATGGAAATTCAAAAGGAAATAATTTCAAATCAGCAAGAGGCATTTGTAAAAGCAATAAATATTCAGACTGAAAATGAAATAACAACAATCAATAAAATGGAAGAATTGCTTAAAAAAGATGCTGAAATTATTAACCTACGTGAAAAGATAACCATAGCATCATCATCAAAATTAGCAAATGGGACAATCAGAAGTTCAGATTATATTGATGATGTTACAGCAGAAAATCAGGCAAAAATTGAAATGAAAAAACATCAGATACAAATTCTTTTTGCAAAATTCAATTATTTAGTAATTAAAGGTCTAATCTAATATATTCAGAAATGAAAAACATAATAACATTAACATCGTTAATAATAATTTCAATATTATTTTCCTGCTCTGATGATAAAAATAAATCTGACGCCTATGGAAATTTCGAAGCAGTAGAGGTAACTGTTTCTTCTGAAGTTCAGGGTAAAATGCTTTCTTTAAAAGTTGAAGAAGGAACCAATATTGATTCAGGAATTACAGTTGGTTTTATCGATACAACAAACACATGGCTTAAATTAAAACAGATCGAGTCTCAAAAATCAGCAATACAAGCAAAAGTTTCAAATGTTGTTTCGCAAATTAATGTACAAAATCAACAAAAGGCAAACTTAAATTCAGAGAAAAAAAGAATTGAAAAACTTTTGAAAGATAAAGCAGTACCTGAAAAGCAACTCGATGATATTAATAATGCAATTGCTTTAATTGACAAACAAATTGAATTAATTAAAACTCAAAATCAGGCTGTATTTAGTGAACTTGATGGTATGGATTATCAAATAAAACAAATCCAAGATCAGATAAAAAGAAGTTATTTAATTAACCCTATTAAAGGAATTATACTTGAAAAATATGTAGAACAATCAGAAATGGTTGTACCCGGAAGAGCAATTTATAAAATTGCCAACCTCGATGAAATTATTTTAAGAGCTTATATAAGCGAAAAACAACTTGCAAATGCAAAAATAAATCAAACTGCTTCAGTATTTTTTGATGATGGCAAAGGTGAATTAAAAGAAGTGTCAGGAACTATTTCGTGGGTTTCTTCACAATCAGAATTTACACCTAAAATTATTCAGACAAGAGATGAACGCCAGAATTTAGTTTATGCTGTTAAAATTAAAGTAAAAAATGATGGCTCAATAAAAATTGGAATGCCTGGTGAAATGAAATTTAAAAACTAAAAAAAATCATTAACAAAAAAAATCGTCAAGCTGAACTTGATTAAGCATCTCATATAAAAAGATGGCGGATCATGTCCGCCATGACGAACAGAATATACTTATAATATTAATTTTAAAATGAATTTTGTTGAAATAAATAACATCTCAAAAAGTTACGGCACTCACAAAGCCCTACATGAAACCTCTTTTTCTGTAAAAAAAGGAGAGCTTTTTGGTGTTATTGGTCCAGATGGAGCAGGAAAAACAACATTATTCAGAATACTCACCACCCTCCTGCTTGCCGACTCTGGTTCAGCTAAAATAGCGGGTCTGGATATTTTAAAAGATTATAAAAAAATAAGACAAATTGTTGGTTATATGCCTGGAAAATTCTCCCTGTATCAGGACCTAACAATTGAAGAAAACCTTGCATTTTTTGCTACAATATTTGGAACAACAATTAAAGAAAACTACGAACTTATAAAAGATATTTATATACAGATTGAGCCATTTAAAGATCGTCAGGCAGGAAAACTTTCAGGTGGAATGAAACAAAAACTTGCACTTTCATGTGCATTAATACATAAACCAGAAATTTTAATTCTTGACGAACCAACAACAGGTGTAGATGCAGTTTCGCGTACCGAATTCTGGGATTTGCTTCGAAGATTTAAAGATATGGGAATTACAATAATTGTTTCTACGCCATATATGGATGAAGCAAGCCTTTGCGATCGCGTTGCACTAATGCAGGAAGGAAAAATAATGCAAATTGACACACCTGCTAACATTATTAAAAACTACAAACCAGAACTTCTTGCCATTCATTCTAACAATATGCATGACTTGCTTGTAAAACTAAGAAACTACAACATAAATTCACAAGTATATTTATTCGGACAAACAGTTCATTTTTCATCAAATGAAAGAATTAATCAATCTGACTTAAAAAATTATTTACAAAATAATGGTCATCCTAATACCGAAATAAATACTTGTTCTCCAACTATTGAAGATTGTTTTTTATGGCTAATGAAACAACATAATTAATGGAAAAAGAAAAAGCCATAACTGTTAAAAATCTGGTAAAGAAGTTCGGTAGCTTTGTTGCTAACGACAATCTTACTTTTGATGTATACAAAGGTGAAATATTTGGTTTCCTTGGTGCTAATGGTGCCGGAAAAACAACAGCATTAAAAATACTTTGTGGTTTATCCAGCCCAACATCCGGAGAAATAAATGTTGCAGGTTTTGATGTTTATACAGAGACAAACAAAATAAAAAATAACATTGGGTACATGAGTCAGAAGTTTTCACTATATGAAGACTTAACTGTTTATGAAAATATTCGATTTTATGGAGGAATTTACGGATTAAAATTAAAGGATATTCGCAAGCGAGCTGATGAGTTAATTCAAAAACTTGGTTTAACAAATGTCAGAAATGAATTATTAAGCAGCATTCCGCTAGGCTGGAAACAGAAACTAGCATTTTCTGTAGCAATATTTCATCATCCAAAAATTGTATTTTTAGATGAACCAACAGGTGGAGTTGACCCTGTAACACGTCGTGAATTCTGGGATATGATTTACGAAGCAGCAGGGGAAGGAATTACAATTATGGTAACAACACATTATATGGATGAAGCAGAATATTGTAACCGTGTTTGCATTATGGTTGACGGACGAATTGAGGCAATTGGAACACCCTCAGAATTAATTAAAAATCAAAATGCGGAAAACATGAATGATGTTTTTATTCAACTGGCAAGAAAAGTGAAACAAAAATAAACTGACACGAATTACACGAAGTAAAAAAAGATAATTTAAACAAAAGTAAATTAGTAAAATTAGTGTCAAGATGAAAAAATAATAGACATTAATTTTACGAAATAAAAAGAATAAAAAATGGGAATAAAAATAAATCATTTTAAAATTAGTGCAATTCGTGTCATATTAATATGAAAAAATTCATTGGTTTTGTAAAGAAAGAATACTATCATATTATTCGTGATCCACGAACTTTATTCGTGCTCATTGCTATGCCTATAGCTCAGATTTTGCTTTTTGGATATGTAATAACAAATGAAATTAAAAATGCTTCAATTGGAATATTAGATCACTCAAAAGATGAAGTCACCAAACAAATTTCAAGTAAAATATTATCATCAGGATATTTTAAATTAGATGCATCAATAAATTCTGAACAAGAAATTCACGAAGCTTTCAGAAAAGGTAAAATAAAGGAAGTTATAGTATTTGAACCACATTTTGGGGAAAAACTTAAAAAAGAGGGTTCAGCTAAAATTCAGATTATTGCAGATGCTTCTGATCCGAATATGGCAAATTTGCTAACAAATTATACTGAAGCAATCATTAGAAATTATTCAATTGCTATAACAACACAAAATTCACAAATTTCATTAATAACTCCAGAAGTAAGAATGCTTTATAATCCGGAATTAAAAGGCGCATATATGTTTGTGCCAGGAATTATTGCAATGTTATTAATGTTAATTTCTGCATTAATGACTTCCATTTCGATAACACGCGAAAAAGAATTGGGAACAATGGAAGTATTATTAGCTTCTCCTTTAAATCCTTTTACAGTTATAGTAGGAAAAGTAACTCCCTACCTCTTATTATCATTTATTAATGCTTGCTTAATTCTACTCACTGGCTATTTTGTTTTTAATGTTCCTATAAATGGAAGTATAGTTTTACTTCTTGCAGAATGTTTACTATTTATTTTTATGGCTCTTTCTCTTGGAATACTTATTTCAACCGTAACAAAAACTCAACAGGCAGCCATGTTAATCTCATTAGTTGTATTAATGCTTCCTACTATATTACTTTCAGGATTTATTTTCCCTGTTGAAAACATGCCTTTAATTCTTCAATATTTATGTAAAATAATGCCTCCAAAATATTTCATAAACATTGTAAGAACAATAATGTTAAAAGGCGGAAACTTAAGTACATTGTGGAGCGACACTCTTATTTTGTTTGGAATGTCAATATTCTTTATTATTGTAAGTGTGCGTAAATATAAAATACGATTAGAATAAAATACGATTAGAATAAAATGCGAATAATATTATTCATAATACAAAAGGAGTTTTTGCAAATATTTCGCAATAAAAGCATGCTACCTGTAATTTTTGTTATGCCAATTATTCAACTAATAATTCTGGTAAATGCTGCAACATTTGAAATGAAAAACATTAAACTTTGCATTGTTGATCAGGATTTATCTACCTATTCAAGAAATCTTAGCAGTAAATTTGAAGGTTCACCGTATTTTGTTATAGAAAAAAGAACTTTTTCTTCAAAAGAAGCAATTACATATATTGACAGAGGCGAAATAACTGCAGCAATTGTAATTCCACAAGGTTTTGAAAGAAAAATTATCAGAAATGAAAAAAATATCAAAGTACAAGTATTAATTGATGCTATTAATGGTACAAATGCAGGAGTTTCGCAAGCTTATATTATTTCAATTTTACAAGATTACAATAAACAAATAATATCAAAATTATTGCCTGTTAGTTCATCTAATAATGGAATTGAAACTTCAAGAAGATTTTGGTATAATCCCGAATTAAATTATAAAACATTTATGGTCCCTGGGATTTTGGTATTGCTAATAACAATAATCTCATTTATTTTATCAGGAATGAACGTAGTTCGAGAAAAAGAAATAGGAACTATTGAACAAATAAATGTTACACCTATTAAAAAATACCAATTCATTGCCGGAAAATTAATTCCATTTTGGATAATCGGACTTTTTGAACTTGCTTTCGGGTTAACAATAGGAAAATTATTATTTGATATCCCATTAGTTGGTAACCTTGGCTTAGTATTCGGATTTGCAGCAATATATTTAATAGTATTACTTGCACTTGGACTTTTAGTTTCAACAATAGTAAATACGCAACAGCAAGCCATGTTTATTTCGTTTTTCTTTATGGTTGTTTTCATTTTAATGAGTGGTTTATTTACAGGAGTTGAAAGCATGCCTGAATGGGCACAAATAGTTAATAAAGCTAATCCTCTTGCATATTTTGTTGAAGTTATGCGAATGATACTTTTAAAAGGCTCAGGCATAGCAGATATTTTTAAACAATTAATTGCAATAATAACATTTGCTGTTTTTATGATTAGCCTGGCTGTTTGGAGATATAAAAAAATAACTTAATAAAATACTGCTACTTACATTAAATACATTTTAATTCCTCTTCCTTGACTTAATATTTTTAAAACTAATTTCTTCTTTGTATTTTAGCAGAATTAGATAAACAACTTATATTAGAATAACAATTCTTCCTTTTGTCATTCTGAGCATAGCGAATAATCTAGTAAGAATAACACTTTTCAAAATTGAAATATGAAAGTTTTTAAATTCGGAGGAGCATCAGTTAAAGATGCAAGTGGAGTTAAAAATATTGCCAAAATACTTTTAAATAATTCCGATTCCAAAATTGTAGTTGTTATTTCTGCCATGGGCAAAACAACTAATGCTCTTGAAAAAGTATTAAACGAATATTTTAATAAAAACAAAAACATTCTTGATTCAATAAATTCAATTAAAAATTATCATTTAGAAATTATAAATAATTTATTTGAAACTAATATTAAAGAAACTATCACAAAAGAAACAGAAGATATTTTCAATAAAATCACTAATTACATAAGAGCTAACTTTTCACCAAAAAACTATGATTACGAATACGATAAACTAATTTCATGGGGTGAAGTTATTTCAACAAAAATTATTCATTACTATTTACTAGAACAAAAAATCAATAGCAAATGGATAGATGCAAGAGAATTAATTAAAACCAATAGTAACTATAGAAATGCAGCTATAAACTGGGAAACAACATGCACTAATTGCACAACACAAATTGTAAATTCATTTAATAATTTTGACATAATTGTAACTCAGGGATTTATTGGTTCTGATAATCAGAATAACACTACTACCCTTGGCAGAGAAGGCTCAGATTTTACAGCCGGAATTATTGCTCATGCAATAGAAGCGAGTGATGTTACAATATGGAAAGATGTTCCCGGACTTCTTAATGCTGACCCAAAATGGTTTGACGATACTGTTAAACTTAACAATATTTCCTATCACGAAGCAATTGAACTTGCTTATTATGGTGCAACTGTAATTCACCCTAAAACAATTCAGCCAATAAAAAATAAAAATATTCCTCTTTATGTAAAGTCATTCTTAAATCCTGAAGAAAACGGCTCAGTTATTAATAATAACAGCTCTCATGATTCAAAAATTCCATCTTTTATTTTCCGTGTAAATCAAATTTTGCTTTCTATTTCTTCAAAGGATTATACTTTTATTGTTGAAGAAAATTTAAGTGCAATATTCGGACTATTTGCTTCTCATAAAGTAAGTATCAACTTAATGGAAAATTCTTCAATTAGTTTTTCTGTAGTTGTAGATTATGATGAAAGAAAAATTAAACCTTTAATAAAAGAGCTTCAAAAAGAATATAAAGTTTTATATAATACTGGAGTTGAACTTGCTACAATACGCAATTACGATCAAAAAACTATTGAAAGAGTAACATTAAATAAAAAGATTTTTATTTCTCAGCAAAGTAGAAAAACTGTAAGATTTGTTATGAAAGATAAATAATTTTTATTGTTAATTCGTAATTATTTATAAAGCCCACATTCTCCTATATATTCGAATACCTTATCGTGCAAATAAAACCTAATATCCTTTCCTTTTTTTATAGCATCACGTATAAAACTCGATGAAATTTCCATTAAAGGTGCATCTGTAATTTTTATATCACCTTCAAATTTTATTTTATTAATATCAAAATCCGGTCTTGGATAAACAAAAATTGGATAATTTTCTAAAATAATTTTGTAGTTCTTCCACTTTTCAAAACTATTTAAATTATCGGCACCCATTATTAAAGCAAATTTTCTGGATGGATATTTCTCAGTCAAATAAGTCAATGTATCAATCGTATACGATGGTTTTGGCAATTTAAATTCAACATCACTCGCTTTCATTTTGGTATGATCACCTAGAGCTGATTTTACCATTTCTAATCTATGATAATCAGGAGCAAGTGATTGCTTGTTTTTTAATGGATTATGTGGTGAAACTATCATCCATATTTCATTCATTTCCGAAAACTCAAGCATATAATTAGCAATTGCTAAATGTCCAATATGAATCGGATTAAATGAACCAAAAAACAAACCTGTAAGCTTCTTAGAAGACATATTAAATATATAATTCATTTGTCATGCTGTCCGCCGCGGCGGAAAAGTGAAGCATCTATATTCAAAATAGATTCTTCGTAAACTCAGAATGACAAAAAAAAACATTATTTCAACTCGTGAAATTAGTGTCATTAATTAATTTTTCAAACAAATTTAAAACTATTATTTTATCCCGAGCAAAACTTCTATTTTTGTTGTATGAATTGCGAAGATTTTTCAAAATTACCAATTTATTTGATAGGTGCTGGAAATGTAGCATCGCATTTAGGTATTGCCTTTCACAAAAGTGGAATAGCAATAAAATCTATTTGGAGTAGAAATATTTACAATGCAATTACTCTTTCAAAAATTATAAACTCAGGACATACTGATAATTTAAATGTAATTAGTAATGAAAAAGCAGTTTATATAATTTCAGTTCCTGACAATGTAATTTCAGACATTGTAAAAATAATTGGAAAAAATAATTCAATATTAATACACACTTCAGGAAGTACAAGCATTGATATTTTACAAAGTTATTCAGATAATTACGGCGTTTTTTATCCATTGCAAACATTTAGCAAAACAAAAAAGGACATAGACTTTAACGAGATTCCTGTATTAATTGAATTCTCTAATAATCTGGTAAATGAGCTTTTAATTAGTTGGTGCAATTTAATTGGAGTAAAATATACAAATGCTGACTCTGAACAAAGAATGAAACTCCATATTGCAGCAGTTTTCGCAAATAATTTCACAAATCACATGTTTGCAATTGCTCAGGAACTTTCCGAAACCTACAAAATAGATTTTAATTTATTAAGGCCTCTAATTGCAGAAACTTTTGAAAAAATTAAATCATTTAATCCTAAAGATATTCAGACTGGTCCGGCAATACGTAATGATGAAGAAACAATAAAATTACATTTAAAATCACTTTCAAATAACCCCGATTTAGCAAAAATTTATAGCTTTGTGAGCGAAAGCATAATTCAAATGCATAAGAAAGAAAAATAAATTATGGCAAATTTTAAAGAAGAACTGGTTAATGTTAAGGCTTTCGCATTCGATGTAGATGGTGTTTTCTCAGGAAATATCTTTATAACTGAAAGCGGAGAACAACTTCGAACAATGAATATTAAAGATGGTTATGCAGTTCAACTGGCTGTAAAAAAAGGATACCCAATTGCAATTATAACAGGTGGCTATTCAGAAGGAATTCGTAAACGATTTGAAGGACTAGGCGTTAAAGATATTTTCATGAGTTGCAAACAAAAAACTGTAGAATTTGAAATATTCCTTAAAAAATATAGTTTAAATGCATCAGATGTTCTTTATATGGGCGACGATATTCCTGATTATAATGTTATGAAAACCGTTGGTATTCCTGTTTGTCCCTCAGATGCTGCCGTAGAAATTAAATCAATTTCAAAATATATTTCTTCAATAAGAGGTGGCAAAGGTTGTGTTCGCGATGTAATTGAACAAGTTCTTCGTTCACAAGAAAAATGGATGGATTCTGATGCTCATCATTGGTAAAATACAGTATATGAAAATTATAGATTTTTTAAAATTAATCAGATATAAGAATTTATCAATTATTATTCTTACTCAGTATCTTATGAGATGGTGCGTAATTGATCCATTTCTTAGTACCATAAATCATAACATGCAATTTTCAGAAGGACTTTTTGCATTATTAGTTCTTTCAACTGTATGCATAGCTGCTGCTGGTTATGCAATAAACGATTATTTTGATGTTAGGGTTGATACAGAAAACCATCCCGATTCTGTAATTGTTGGAACAAAAATTTCAAGAAGAATGGCAATGGCATACAATAATATTCTTAATTTTATTGGTGTTGCCCTTGGGTTTTGGATTTCATACAAAATCGGGCTTTTTAAATTAGGCTTTTTGTTTGCCCTTATTTCTGGAGGATTATGGTTTTATTCAGCTCTTTATAAAAGACAATTAATAATTGGAAATTTAATAGTAGCAATATTTGCAGGGCTAGTTCCTCTTCTCACTGTTATATATGAAATTCCACTTTTAAATAAAGTTATTACACCCGACCGCCCTCCTGTTGAAACAACTGTAGTAAGTGTTTTATTTCTTTATATTGCAGGATACTCAGCATTTGCATTTTTAACAACACTTGCACGTGAGATTTTAAAAGACATTGAAGATTTAAAAGGCGATGATTTAGTTGGAAGAAGAACTATTCCTGTTGAATGGGGAGTTAAAACATCCAAAGCTATTGTTATTTCATTGTTAGCTATAATCTTAATTTTATTAGCTATAATTTACTCTTATTATTTTAGAGATTATATTTCATTAATTTATCTTTCAATTTCTATAGCTATACCAACATTATTTTTGATTTTTAAACTTATTAAAGCAAATGAGAAAAAACAATATCACTTTATAAGTACAGGAATTAAAGGTATTATGCTTGCAGGATTAGTATTCTCAGTTCTTCTAAGATTTATTATTGAATAAAATGTTACAGGACAAACTCTCTGACTATAATCTTATTCTGGCTTCTCAATCTCCGCGCAGGCAAATGCTTCTTAAAGGCCTGGATCTGAATTTTGAAGTTATTGTTATTCCCGAAATTGACGAATCAATACCAGAGAATCTTTTTGAAAAAGATATTGCAATTTACCTTTCCAAACATAAAGCACAATCATATAAACCAATTCTCAACAATAAAACAATTGTTATTACTGCCGATACTATAGTATGGTTTGACAATAAGGTTTTAAATAAACCATTTGATAAAAACGAAGCCATTCAAATGCTGAAGATGCTATCCGGACAAATGCACATTGTTTATACCGGAGTTTGTATTTCTTCATTAAACCGCGAAATAACATTCTGCTCAGAAACTAAAGTCTGGTTTAGAAATTTAAGCGATTCAGAAATTGAGTTTTATGTTGAAAAGTATAAACCATATGACAAAGCAGGTGCTTATGGAGCTCAGGAATGGATTGGATATGTAGCAATTGAAAAAATTGAAGGCTCTTATTTTAATGTAATGGGATTGCCTGTTCAACAACTTTATAATGAATTAGAATTATTTATTGCATAATTAAAATGAAAAAATATTTACTTTTTGTTATTCTCTTCCCTATTGTATTTAATACAATTGCTGATGAAGGCATGTGGATTCCTATTTTACTTAAAAAGTACAAATTTGAAGACATGCAGAAAAAAGGATTCAAACTTACAGCCGAAGATATTTATAGCGTAAATCAAGCTAGTATGAAAGATGCTGTTGTGCTTTTTGGAAGAGGCTGTACTGGAGAATTAGTTTCAAATGAAGGTTTGTTATTAACAAATCACCATTGTGGCTATGGATCAATTCAAGCTCAATCAACAGTGGAACACGATTATTTAAGAAATGGCTTCTGGGCAATGAATAAATCAGAAGAATTATCAAATCCAAAATTATCAGTTACATTCCTAGTTAGAATGGAAGATGTTACTTCAAAAGTGTTAGAAGGCATAAACAACAATGTATCTCAAGAGGAAAGAGCAGCAAAAATCTCAAAAAATATTGCTAAAATAAAAAAAGAATCAAGCGAAGAAAAAAGATATAGTATTGACATAAAACCATTTTACTATGGTAACGAATACTATATGTTTGTTTATGAAGTTTTTAAAGACGTAAGATTAGTTGGTGCTCCCCCATCTGCAATTGGTAAATTTGGAGGAGATACAGATAACTGGATGTGGCCCAGACATACCGGTGATTTTAGCGTTTTCAGGATTTATGCAAATAAAGATAATCAATCGGCTGAATATTCACCTAACAACGTTCCTTATAAACCAAAAAAGTTTTTTCCTGTTTCTTTAAAAGGTGTAAAAAAAGATGATTTTACAATGGTGTATGGCTTTCCAGGAACAACGCAGGAATATCTTCCTTCATATGCAATAAAATTGCTTACCGAAGTTGAAAATCCACACCAAATTAAACTTCGTGAAGTAAGAATGAGAATTATGAATGAAGATATGACAGCAAGCCCTAAAGTAAGAATTCAATATTCAAATAAATATGCTACTGTTTCAAATTACTGGAAAAAATGGCTTGGTGAGAATCGTGGATTAAAGCGCTTAAATGCTATTGTAAAAAAGCAAGAGTTCGAAAATAAGTTTCAGGAATGGGTAAAAACTGATTCTGAAAGAAAAAATATATACGGCAACATTTTACCTGAATATAAATCAGTTTATGAAAAGCTAACACCTTACACAAGAATAGAAGCTTATTTATTTGAAGGTGTAATGACTGATGAAATGGTGAAATTTGCAGGCAATTTTAAAGATTATCAATCTTGGAAAACAAAATCTGATAGTCTGCTTACACCAATATTTACAACAATAAGAGCCAGATCAAGAGATATGTTTAAGGATTTTAATATTTCTACTAACAATAGAATGTTTAGCCTTATGTTAAAAATGTATTGTGATAGTATTTCACCTGAATATTATCCTCAAATATTAAAATCATGGAACAAAAAATATAAAGGTAACTGGGATAATTGCGTATCAGATATTTCTAGTAAAACAATTTTTTCATCAGATTTGAATGTTAATTCATTTTTAGAAAATTTCAAAAACTCCGGAATCAAAACTCTTGAGAAAGATCCTATTTTTATATTTTATGCTCAGATTGCTGACATGTACAACGAAAGCATTCTACCTTCAGTGAATAAGTACAACAGTAAGGTCGATAGTCTTAACAGAATATACATGAAAGCTCAAATGGAATTTCAACCAGAAAGATTATTTTATCCTGACGCAAACTTAACCTTACGTGTAACATATGGCAAAGTAAATGATTATTCCCCTCGCGATGGAGTAACATACGATTGGTTTACCACCCTTGACGGAATAATTGATAAAGATGATTCTACAATTTATGATTACGACGTTCCTGCTCGCCTAAAAGAACTATGGCTTAAAAAAGATTATGGTCGCTATGCCGAAAATGGAGTTATTAAAGTTTGTTTTACAGGTTCTAATCACACAACTGGTGGCAATAGCGGAAGCCCAGTCCTAAATGGGAATGGCGAACTTCTGGGTCTTAACTTCGACAGAAACTGGGAAGGAACAATGAGCGATATTATGTATGATCCAGATCAGTGTCGTAACATTACACTTGATATTCGTTATGTTTTATTTATAATTGATAAATTTGCTGGTGCAGGTCATCTTGTAAATGAAATGACTATTGTAGAATAACTTTATTATTTAATGAAATACCTTAAAATTCTTCTAGTTTTATTCTTTGCAGTATTAATATGGTCTGCAATTAGACCTAAAGAATATTTTACCTGGTTTCTAGAAGTTGTACCTGCTCTAATAGGGTTATTAGTTCTAATATTTACATTTAAAAAGTTCAGACTAACAAATTTTCTTTATACAATAATTTTTATTCACTGCTGTATTTTATTCGTTGGTGGCCATTATACTTATGCTGAAGTTCCTTTATTCGACTGGATAAAAGAATTTTTTCACCAATCAAGAAATAACTACGATAAAGTCGGGCATTTTGCACAAGGATTTGTTCCTGCTTTTATAATTCGTGAAATCTTTATTCGTAAAAATATTTTGAATAATAAAAACTGGTTAAGTTTTATTATTGTTTCAATTTGTATGGCAATAAGCGTGACTTATGAATTTATTGAGTGGTTTGTTTCAATAATGACCGGTGATGGAGGAGATGCGTTTCTTGGAACTCAGGGTTATGTTTGGGACACACAATCTGACATGCTTTATGCAACAATAGGTGCAATAGTTGGATTAGTATTACTTGCCAAATTTCACAATAAACAAATTGCATTATTTCTAAAAAAATAAATGAGCAACGATATTATCAGCGCATTTATTCTTGGCCTAATTGGCGGCTTAATTCCTGGACCTGTATTAGCTGCAACATTCACTGAAATATTACAATCCGGTTTTTTAAAAAGCATGCGAATTATTCTTTGGGCATTGCTTATTGAAACTATTGTTGCATTAATTAGCATGGTGATATTATCATCATTAAATCTTCCAGAATATGTTTTTAGAATTATTTCTATTGCTGGTGCAGGTATACTTTTATGGATTTCATTCTCCATCTGGAAAGTAAAAAAAATTGATTCAGGTGAAAAAGCATTTTTCAGTATCTGGAAAATATCTACAATGATATTAGCTAATGGAATGCTTTGGACATACTGGATTACTGTTTGCGTTCCAAGAGCAATAATTCTTCAGGAAAAAATATTTATGGGAGATTACATTTTCCTTGGTCTTGTGCAAATAGGGTGGCTATTATCCACAATTATAGTAGCGCTTATTTTTTCACAATTCAGAAAATTATTATCCCATCCAAGAGCCATTCCCATAATATTTAAAGTTTTTTCATTAATATTTATGTATTTCGCAATTGAAACAATAGTTAAAACTATTATGTTTTTTATCAAATAAAGCAGATTTCTGAAAAAATCTTAACTTTGCAAAATAATGCAAACTCAGAATTTACACATTAACAAATCACTCAACTTTTCAAGATGGAGCAGAAAAGCCTATGCTTCATTTAATTCTATTGGGAAAATCGTAAAAATATCAACTTTAAAAACTATAGTAGCTCAGGGTTTTATTAAAAAATCTAAATCATTTACTGAAATTGAATTATTTTATAATCTCACAAAAGATAATAATAAAGAACTTGATGATATAGTCACAACTTTAATTCCAATTACTCTTACTGCACAACAACCACAATTAAATGATTATTATTCTCGTATACTTAACAATTTAACAATAAAAATATTTTCATTATTTATAAGCGTAAGCATCTGTTTACGCTTTTTTGTTTCACAAAACTCAATATTAAATTTATGAACAGACAAGAAATTGACATTTTAAAAAATCAAGTAATAAATGGTAATCAGATAACTGCTAATGAAGCTATTTCTCTTTCAAATACCAAAGAAATTGAATATTTATGTAATGCTGCAAACGAAATTCGAATTCATTTTACAGGAAATTATATTGATCTCTGTTCAATTACAAATGCACGTTCAGGAAAATGTCCCGAAAACTGCAAATGGTGCTCACAATCAGCTTTTCACAATACCGACATTGAAATTTACGACATTATAGATAAAGAACAAGCTTTAATTCAAGCTAGAAATAACCACAAAAAAGGAGTACATAAATTTTCTCTTGTAACAAGTGGCAAAACAGTTTCAGATTCAACTCTTGAAAAACTATTGGAAATTTATTCTGACATTAAAAAAGAAATGAATATTCATTTGTGTGCTTCTATGGGATTACTTAACAAAGAGCAATTAAGTAAACTTAAAAATGCCGGAATAGTTCATTACCATTGTAATCTTGAAACTGCACCTTCTTATTTTAATAATTTATGCACAACACATACAATAGATGAAAAGCTTCAAACAATTGAATGGGCAAAAGAAGTTGGCCTGGAAATATGCAGCGGAGGCATTGTTGGAATGGGCGAAAGTATGGAACAACGAATTGAATTAGCTTTTGAATTAAGAAAAATAGGAGCAAAATCGATTCCATTAAATTTCTTAAATCCAATAAAAGGAACTGCTCTTGAAAATGCAAATCCTCTATCAGACGATGAAGTTATGATTACAATTGCACTTTTCAGATTTATAAACCCCGATGCTAATATTCGTTTTGCAGGAGGTAGAAATATGATTTCGCACCTTGAAGAAAAGGCTTTAAATTCAGGAATAAATGCTGCACTTGTTGGCGATTTATTAACTACAGTTGGAAAAAACATCGACGAAGATATGGAGCAATTCAAAAAACTAGGATTTAATACAAATAAAAGGAAATGAAAGCTGAAGATATCCTAAACAATCTTGATTTCGATAGAAAGCATGTTTTGCATCCATACACTTCAATGATTGACCCACTTCCTGTTTTTCCAGTAAAATCGGCAAATGGCGTATATATTGAACTTGAAACTGGCGAAAAACTTATTGATGGTATGTCATCATGGTGGGCTGCAATACACGGCTATAACCATCCTGTTTTAAATAATGCCATAACAAATCAGCTAAATAATATGTCACATATTATGTTTGGTGGTTTTACACACGAACCAGCAATAAAACTTGCAGAAAAATTAATTGAAATACTACCAAATAAATTAACAAAAATATTTTTTTGCGACTCTGGCTCAGTATCGGTAGAAGTTGCAATGAAAATGGCACTTCAATACTGGCATTCAAAGAACAAGACAGAGAAAAAACATTTTGCAACAATTCGCTCAGGATATCATGGCGATACCTGGAACGCAATGTCAGTATGTGATCCAGTAACAGGAATGCATAACATATTTAAAGAAAGTTTGCCTATACAATATTTTATTTCACAACCAAAATGTAGATTTAAAGATGATTGGAATCCTGCAGACTTTAAAGCATTAAATGATTTATTCGAGAAAAAACACCATAACATTGCTGCATTAATTCTCGAGCCAATAGTTCAGGGTGCAGGAGGCATGTGGTTTTATCATCCTCAGTTTTTGATTGAAGCCAGAAAGCTTTGCGATAAGTATAAAATATTATTAATCTTAGATGAAATTGCTACAGGTTTTGGACGTACAGGAAAACTTTTCGCATGCGAGCACGCAAACATCCAACCTGACATAATGTGCCTAGGAAAAGCAATAACAGGTGGCTATATGAGTTTTGCAGCAACAGCATGCACTGAACATATTGCAAATACAATTTCAAATGGCAACCCTGGAGTGTTTATGCATGGACCAACTTTTATGGCTAACCCATTGGCTTGTGCTGTATCACTAGCTTCAATTAATTTACTGTTGAATTCAGACTGGAAACAAAATATTATGCATATTGAAAAAAATATGCGTGAATGGCTTTCACCTGCATTAAAAATTGATTCTGTTGCTGACGTCAGAGTTCTAGGAGCAATTGGTGTACTTGAAATGAAAAATAATGTAGACATTAAAAAATGTCAAAAAGAATTTGTAAAACAAGGAATATGGGTTAGGCCATTCGGAAAATTAATTTATATAATGCCACCTTATATCATCACAGATAATGAGTTAAAAACATTATGCAATGTCATTTTAAATGTTGCTAAAAATTTAAATTAAATGTCAACTAAAAGATACGAAGAAACATTAGCTAAGATAAAAGAAAACAATAGCTATCGAATATTGCGTAATACTGTTAAGTCCGGCAAAAACATAAATTTTGAAGGCAAAAATTATTTAAATTTCTCTTCAAATGATTATTTAGGAATTTCCTCAGATATTGAGTTATGGAATAATTTTCTACAAAATAATATTTTAAATGACACTTCATTTACTGGCAGTAATTGCTCATCACGACTACTAACAGGCAATTCTGAACACTATTTAGTACTCGAAAATTATTTGACTGAAATATACAAAAGTGAGACTGCATTGGTTTTTAACAGTGGTTATCATGTAAATATTGGAATACTACCAGCTCTTACAACAAAAAACGATTTAATAATTGATGACAAACTTGTACATGCCAGTATTATTGATGGAGTTAGGCTTTCAGAAGCAAAAAAAATCAGATACAAGCACAATGACCTTGACCAACTCGAAGAAATTCTAAAAACAGAAAGGCATTTACACGAAAATGTATTTATTGTTACAGAATCAGTATTTAGCATGGATGGTGATTTAGCAGACATAAATAAATTGGTAGAAATAAAGAAAAAATACGATACATTTTTATATATCGACGAAGCTCATGCAATTGGAACATATGGAAAGAAAGGACTTGGGTTAGCTGAGGAACTTGGGTTAATTTCTGAAATTGATTTTATTGTCGGTACATTTGGCAAAGCTGTCGCATCACAAGGTGCTTTTGTAATATGCAGTTCATTATTCAAAAACTATTTAATAAATAAAATGCGGTCAATTATTTTTACTACTGCTCTCCCACCCTTTTCGCTTATATGGACACATTTTATTTTGCAAAGAATAACAAATATGTCTAAACAACGAGCACATTTAATGAAATTAAGTGAATATTTCAGGAGTAAAATCTCATCTATAGGCTTTGAAACAAATGGTTCAAGTAATATTGTTCCACTTATTGTTGGAGAAAATGCTAAATGCATAAAACTGGCAGATTATCTTCAGGAAAATGGAATTTTCATTTTACCAGTCAGACCACCAACAGTTCCGGATGGCACAGCACGACTACGATTTTCACTCACTTCACAAATGGAATATTCAGAAATAGATAAAATTATTGACTTACTAAAGAAATATTAAGATGTCGGCAAAAACAATATTTATTTCAGCAATTGACACAGATGCAGGTAAAACAATAGTTACTGGATTATTAGCATTAAGTTTAAAAAATCGTGGATTTAGTGTTATTACTCAAAAAATTGCCCAAACAGGTTGTAATGATATTTCAGAAGACATATTAAAGCACCGTGAAATAATGAGCGAAGAGTTAAATGAATTTGATAAAAACGGACTCACATGTCCATATATATTTAAATTTCCAGCATCACCACATTTATCTGCTAAACTTGAAAACACTGAAATAAATACTAAAAAAATATTTTTAGCAACTTATGAACTTGAAAAACATTTTGATTTTGTATTATTAGAAGGCGTTGGAGGATTAATGGTTCCATTAAATACGAATGAGCTATTAATTGATTATATCTCAAATAAACAATATCCATTAATTCTTGTAACATCAGGTAAATTGGGAAGTATTAATCATACATTATTAAATTTAGAAGCTATAAAATGCAGGAATATCGAACTTAATGCACTAGTTTATAATAATTATATTTCTTCTGACTCAATAATTAATTCAGATTCGAAAGAATATTTGAAAAATTATTTAATTAAATATTCTCCGCAAACACAATTTATTGAAATTGAAAAAATAAATAAATTATCAAGTTGTACTGTTTTCAATAGTTTTAAAATATAATTATTAGCATATTATAAATTTATTATCTGCTAAATACGAAATTCGAAAACTTTCCGTTTTCAACATTACTAAAAAAATCACATCGCTATAAGTTGCACTTCTACAAGTAGTATTTAACCTTTAATATTTATTTTATGAAAACTCTATTTATTACAGCTATTGCTGTGCTTACAATTACTTTGTGCAATGCGCAAATACAACCAAAAGAAGTAAAATCAGAAATAAAAGAAGTAAAAGCATTTCTTCTTGGTGCAGAAATTACAAGAAAAGGAAAAATTAATTTGCTAGAAGGATCAACAAGATTAATTTTCAAACACCTTTCAACAAAGATTGAAAAAGAAAGCATTCAAGCCAATTTTGGCGATGGTGTTAAAATAACAAATGTTGAAAGTGAATTAAAAATAATTAATCTCAAACTAAAAGATAGTTTAAGAATTGAAACATTAAATGATAGTATTGCCTGGTATCAAAAAAATAGCAGATTAATAAACTCTAAACTTTCTTCTATAGAAGGTGAAATTGAAGTAATTGATGTAAACAAAGTTATAAAGAATAATTCTGGTGGAACAACTGTTGAAGAGATTGAAAAATTATCAGAATTCTATAGAAAAAGAGTTTCTGATCTTAACCAGAAAATTTTTGAATTTAATGAACAAATAACAGTAAATAATGAAAGAATTTTAAATTTAACAGATACAATAAAAGTTCTTTCAGTTATCAGGCAGGAAAAGTGGTTTGAAATAGCAATAACAGTTCAAACTACTAAGCCTGTTACTGGCGATTTCACATTATCATATCTGGTTGGTGGCACAGGCTGGTCTCCAACATATGATATCAGAGTAAAAGAAATATCAGGACAAATTGATCTAGAATATAAAGCAAAAGTTTTAAACCAAACTGAAGAAGACTGGAATAATGTTAAGATTTCATTTTCATCTGCTATGCCAACTGAATCACAAGAATCACCAAACTTAGAACCATGGCGTTTAAGTTTTAGTAATCGTTCTTACAATGAAGGAAAATTAAACGAATTCAGACCTAGTACTATAAATAAACAAGAGGCACAAAAAAGAAGTGGTACTATTGCATTACCTGAAGGAGTTGAATTTGCAGAAGTTGAACTTTCACCTATTGCCTTTGAATTTAAAATTGACGAACAAACTTCAATTCCTTCATCTGGCAAACCATATATTATTTCAATAACAAATTACAAATTACCAGTTTCATATAAATATGTTGCAATACCTAAGATTGATCCAGCTGCATTTCTAGTAGCAGAAGTTACAGGTTGGGAAGACATGAATTTAATTGAAGGAACAACAAATATCTATTTCCGTGGAACTTTTATGGGACATTCTTATATTAAGCCACAATATGCAAATGACACATTGAATATATCACTTGGTCGCGATAATAGAGTTATGATTAATAGGGTAAAAGTTGAAGACAATAAAGGGACTAAGCTAATTGGAACTAATAACCGTGAAGAATTCACTTATAAAATTTCAGTTCGTAACACAAATCCTGGAAATATTAAATTCACTTTAATCGATCAGGTTCCAATTGCTCAGGATAATGACATAAAAGTAGAAGTTTTGGATATTGCAAGTGCAGAAAAAGATGAATATAGCGGTCGTTTAAGCTGGAAATTCGATTTAGCGCCAAAAGAAGCTAAAGAGGTTACTGTTAGTTTTGCGGTAAAATATCCTAAAAACAGAGAAGTAAGAATTCGCTATGATAGAAATGTTAGAGGTAGATATGGCTCTGTAAGATTTTTATAAATTAACTATAAAACCCGTAAAATTAATTTTTTACGGGTTTTTAATTTTCTTTAATTAAGACTTATATTTGTAAAAAAAGAATAAATGCGTTTCGATATAATTACTGTTTTACCAGAACTTCTTGAAAGTCCTTTTAACCACTCTATTGTTAAACGAGCAAAAGATAAAGGCCTTGTTGAGATAGAAATTCATAATCTTAGAAACTTTGCTAAAAACAAGCAACGCCAGGTTGACGATTACCCTTTTGGTGGAAAAGCAGGAATGGTATTAATGATAGAACCAATTAATGATGCTATTAATCATTTAAAAAATCTACACGAATACGACGAAATTATTTACACTTCTCCTGATGGCGAAATATTTGATCAAAAAATGGCCAATACTCTCTCACTTAAAAAAAATATTTTAATTCTTTGCGGACATTACAAAGGAATAGATCATAGAATTAGAGAAAATTTAATTACCCGCGAAGTAAGTATTGGGAACTATGTTATGACAGGTGGTGAAATGGCAGCAGCAGTTATGGTAGATAGTATAGTCAGGCTTATTCCAGGAGCAATTGGTGACGAATCATCTGCCCTCTCTGACTCATTTCAGGACGATTTGCTTGCACCACCAGTATACACACGCCCTGCCGAATTTAATGGGTGGAAAGTTCCTGATATATTGTTATCTGGAAATGAAGCTGAAATCGATAAATGGAAGCACGAACAGTCAATTTTAAGAACTAAAGAATTAAGACCTGATTTATTAAAGGATGAAGATTAAATTCTTATCCCAACAACTGTTACATCATCAATTTGTTCGTTTTCTCCCTTCCAATTAATAAATGCTTCATCAATTGCAATTCCTTGCTCATGCATCGACTTATGGCTATTTCTAACCAATAGTTCTTTAAATTGTTTATACAAGAATTTTTTTCCCTTAGGGCCACCAAATTGATCGGGTAAACCATCAGTAAAAACATAAATCAAATCATTTTTAAGTAAAGTAAATTCATTCTGAGTAAATGGTATTTGATCTTTTTCATGTTTTCCTACGGGCATTTTATCTGGTTTTAATTCTATCAATTCATTATTGCGAATTACCCAAATTGGATTATTTGCAGCAGAATAAATAAATTTCTTGTTAGCAAAATCAAAACAAATTAAACTTGCATCCATACCATCTTTACCTCCCTCAACACTTCCATCTTTTTTTAATCTCTCAATAATTGAATTTCGGGTATGATTTAAAATTTCTGAAGAATTACAAAAGCCTAACTCAACTGCTTTTTCTAAAGATGAAATATTTAAAATACTCATAATTGCACCCGGAACACCATGCCCAGTACTATCGGCTATTGAAATAGCAAATTTTCCGTCTTTTAAAATACTTGCCCAATAAAAATCTCCACTTACAACATCTTTGGGGTGAAAAATGACAAAATGCTCACTTAAATTTTCTTCTAATAATTTTTTATTTGCCAAAAAACTTCTTTGAATACGCTCAGCATAATTAATACTATCTGTAACATCTTTATGAATTTCTTCAATATGTTCCTTTTGAATTGTAACCAAATCACGTTGAGCCTCAATCTCATCACGCTGAGCTTCTATTTCATCTCTTTGTGTTGAAATTTCTTCTTTTTGTTGAGTAATTTCAATATTCTTTTGTTCCAGAATTTTATTATCTCTTCTTTTAATTTTATAACTTCTAAAAATAACAAATGCCAAAATTATCATAAGTAAAAAACCAATAATAAATGTATTTCGAATAAACCTTTGTCTTGTTATTTCTGCTTTATGCTGAATATCAATTTGTAACTTTTTAAATTCTTCTTCTTTCTGTATTTTATCAAAATCATATTGCATTCCAAGCTGAGTTATTTTCTTTATGTTATCTTCATTAATTAAACTATCTGTCATTTGCTGATATATTAATTGAAATTCATAAGCTTTTTGAAATTGGTTTTGCTTTGCATATAATACACTTAAAGTTTTAGCACTATACTGAATAGGTTCCTTAGAATTATCAGCTAATGCCATTTCATAAGATTTTATATGGTATTTAATCGCTAACGGAATATTACCCATTGCATCATATAAACTTCCCATATTAGAATATCCATTACAAACTCCCTCAATATCACCAATTTTTGTTTTTATTTCTAAACATTTTTTTAAATATTCTATAGATTTATTCAAATCCCCTTTATTATAAAATACACCAGCTATACTATTATATGCATTGGCAATTCCATTTTGATCACCTATTTCAGTAGAAAGAGTTAAATATTGGTCATAAAAAATTAAAGCAGAATCAGGATCATCTGTTGCTTCGTATATAATTCCAATATTTTGAAGTACACTACAAATGCCATTCTTGTTATTTATTTCCTTTTGAATTGCTAACACTTTTTTATCATATTCCAATGCTTTTTTATAATCAAAAATTGAATAATAAAGACTACCTATACTAAGAAGTGTAGCTGCAATTTCAGATTTATCACCAATTTCCTCTCTTATCTTGAGACTTTTAAATAAATAATCGAGTGCTTTTGGATAATCACCTTTTTGATTATATATATTTCCAATGCCTAAATACTCATACGCAATTCCTTCTTTGTTTTTTAGAGTTAATTCAATATTTAAACTTTTAACATAATACTCAAGTGCTTTATCAAATAACCCAATATTTTCATATGCATAACCAAGATTGTTTAGTGTTAGCGAAATTTTTGATTTAATGTTTAAGCTATCAGCAATTTTATACGCTATAAGATAACTTTCTAATGAATTCTGATATAAACCAAGATACGAATATGAACTACCTAATGTATTCTGAGCATCAATCAAAAAGTCGAAATTTTTGATTTTATTTGAAAGATTTACTGCTAATTTTGAGTAAAATACGGCCGAATCTGGCTTTACATATTCATATGAATATGCAATCCTTATTAAAGTTGCAATTTTTATTGTATCGTGTTTGGTTTTATTTAAGTCTTTTAATAACGAATCACGATTATTATCAGAAATACCATATATGTTAATAAACAATATACAGCATATTGTTAAAATTTGCTTCATGTTATATTCTTATTCCTAAAACTGTTACATCATCTATTTGCGAATATTGCCCTTTCCATTCTTTAAAAATAACATCAAGAATTTCCAGTTGCTCATTCATAGGTTTCTGACTATTGTTAATTAATATTTCTTTAAATTTTTTGTACATGAATTTTCTTCCTTTTAAACCACCAAACTGATCGGCATAACCATCAGTAAAAAGATAAACACTATCTCCCTTTTGTAAAGAGAATACATGATTAGTAAATTCTTTCATTATTGGATAAATAGCAATTGGCATTTTGTCTCCCTTAAGTTCAAACAAATCTCTATTGTCATTCTGAGGCATAGCCGAAGAACTATTTTCTTGCGCAGCAAAATCTGAATGACTAGAATTAGATTTTGCTTCGCAAGAAAGCTGTTCTTCACGTTCGTTCAGAATGACAGAAGGAATGATGTATAGAGGATTATTCGCCCCAGCCCATTGGCATTCATTTGTATCAGTATTAACAACAAGTAAAGAAATATCCATCCCATCTTTTTGTTCGCCATGCACACCTTTTTGCTGAAGTGCACTAATTATTTCGATTCTTAAATGATTTAAGACATGACTTGCATTATGAATTTCTTGCTTTAAAACTATTTCATTTAAAAAACTAATTCCAAGCATTGACATAAAAGCACCAGGAACTCCATGTCCGGTGCAGTCTGCAACTGCAACAATTAACAAATTACTTACCTTAGTTGAAAAATAAAAATCACCTGACACAATATCTTTTGGCTTAAAAAGTACGAAATGCTCGCCCAATGCCAATCTTGCTTGCTCACTAACCGGCAATACAGCTTCTTGTATTCGTTTTGCATAATTTATACTATCTGTAACTTCTTTATGTATTTCTTCAATGTGTTCCTTTTGAGTTGTTACAAAATCACGCTGAGCTTCTATTTCATCACGTTGAGCTTCTATTTCGTCTCGTTGAGTAATTATTTCTTCATTTTGTTGGTTAAGTTTAATATTCTTTTCATCCACTAATATTTTTTGATTTTCTATAAAAATTTTCTGCCTTCTAGTAATTCGAAGTGAACGAAAAATAACAAAAGCAATTATTAACAACAAAATTAATCCAGTAACAATAAATAAGATTAATATTTTTTGTTTTCTACTTTCTGCTCTTTGTTGACCAATTACAAGATTTTTAATTTCCAGTGC
The DNA here is from genome assembly GCA_903837285.1 of uncultured Bacteroidota bacterium. Lineage (GTDB taxonomy): Bacteria > Bacteroidota > Bacteroidia > Bacteroidales > GWA2-32-17 > GWA2-32-17. The sequence goes on from CAILUD010000213.1 coordinate 43,801, forward strand.
TTTAGAATGTGAAACGCTATCTGTTGCAGCTTTTTTATTGTATTCATAGACTATTTCTGATTTAAACTGTTCCTTTCTATTATTTTCATTAAAAATTGTATCACGGGCAGTAATATACTCAACATAATGAAAATATGCCAATTCAATTTTCTTCATTTTCTCATAAACATTTTTTAACGCTAAGTGAGCTAATTGTTTATGAGGGTAACTTTCAATTTCAGTTGCTAGTTCTAAAGATAATTTTGCATACTTTTCTGCTTTATTATATTCTTTAAGATTTAAATACGAATTTGATAAATTATTATATAAATCGCTTTGATTGGGCAACATTTGCATTTCCTCAAAAATCTTTAATGCTTTATTAAAATAATCAATAGCAGTTTTATCTTCTTTTATTATTTGATAATAACTTCCAATATTTAAGTATGCTGTTGCTTCACCAACTACATCATTAATTTGCTTTGAAAAGGCTAAAGACTTTTCAAAATATATTTTTGAACTATCATATTTCTCAATACTATAATATACGCTACCAATATTTCCAGTAAGCAAACATTGACCATACAAATGATTTACTTTTCTAACATAAAACAATGCTTTTTTATAATGAAACATAGCTTTATCGTAATTTGCAATCTGAAAAAAAGTATTCGCAAGATTATTATTTGCCAATGCCATAGTTAAAGTATCACCAGTTTTTTCAATTTCATGCAATGATTTAAAACCATATTCAATTCCAACAGTATAATTACCTTGTTCTGTATAAGCCAAATTAAACGACGAATAAATACGTTGAAAATATTCACTATTTAATTTGTTTTTTTTTGCAATAATTAAAGCGCTTTTAAGATACTCTAATGCTTTATCGTACTGGCCACGTTCACGATAAATAACACTTAAAGTAATTAAAGCATTAATTTGAAATTCAAGTTTATTAGATTTCTTTGCAAGACTATATGATTTGTTAGCATAGTTTAATGCCGAATCAGGATTAATTTCTGAGTAGGCACTAGCTAATGCATCTACCCAATAAGGTAATAAAGAATCATTTTTATAAGCTTTAACTTGTTTCTTTAATGAATCTATAATATGAATTTCTTTAGCAATTAAACTAAAGCTATTGCAAGAAAGAAAAAACAATAAAATAATGTATAAAGCTATTTGTTTCATTCTAATCGGATATCTACAAATATATAAAAGTCATTGATATTAAAAAAGCACTATTTTACTGAGAGAATAATAAATTTTGAATTTATTATACACATTAAATTCTTATCCCTAAAACTGTAACATCATCAATTTGGTCATAAACACCTTTCCAATTTTCAAAAGTCTCATCAAGTATTACTTTTTGCTCAGGCATTGATTTATGCATATTGTTAATTAATATTTCTTTAAATTGTTTACACATAAATTTTCGTCCATTATTACCACCAAACTGATCAGCATATCCATCGGTAAAGAGATATACGCTATCGCCTTTGTGTAAAATAAATTCATGATTTGTAAAATCATTCATTGTTGGATAAATTGCTATTGGCATTTTGTCGCCCTTCAGTTCAATTAATTCTCTATTATCATTCTGAGCTTGAAAAGAACAATTTTCATGCGCAGCTATATTTATATTCAGACTAGATTCCTCACTTTCGTTCGGAATGACAGAAGGAACTATGTAAAGAGGATTATTAGCTCCAGCCCACTGGCATTCGTTTGTTTCAGTATTAACAACTAGTAAAGAAATATCCATTCCATCTTTTTGCTCACCTTGTACACCCTTTTGCTGAAGTGCATTAATTATTTCTTTTCTTAAATTATTTAAAATTTGATTTGCTTTAATAATTTCTTGCTTTTGGGCTATTTCGTTTAAAAAACTTATTCCAAGCATACTCATAAATGCACCTGGAACGCCATGTCCGGTACAATCAGCAACAGCAACAAATAGCAAATTATTTATTTTAGTTGTCCAGTAAAAATCTCCAGAAACAATATTCTTTGGCTTAAATAAAATAAAATGTTCTCCTAACACCGACCTTGCAGTTTCACTTACTGGCAACACAGCTTCTTGTATACGTTTTGCGTAATTTATACTATCGGTAACATCTTTATGAATTTTCTCAATATGTTCTTTTTGCTCTGTTACTAAATCACGCTGTGCAACAATTTCGTCGCGTTGAGTTAATATTTCTTCTTTTTGTTGACTAAGTATAACATTAGCCATTTGTTTATTTCTATAATTTCTATAAACAACAATTACAAGTAAACCCATTAGTATAAAACCAAAAATAAAAGCATACTTTATTATAATTTGTTGCTTAATTTCTGTATCCTGAAGTTGCCTATCTTTGTTTAATAATTCTATTTCTTTTCGTTTTTTCTCACTTTCATATTTTGCTTCCATGCCCTTTATCTGCCTACTGCTTTCTATAGAAAACATGCTATCATTTAAAGACTTATACAATTTTTGATACTCATAAGCATTTTTATAATTTCCTAGACTGTCATATGTTGCAGACAGAATAGCTACAGCAGAACTTTGCCAAGGAATAACTCCAATTTCTTTTGCAATTAAATTGCTTTTTTTTGCATTATTAATTGCTTCTTCATATTGTTTTAATTTCAAATTTAAAGCAGCAATATTGCCTAAAACTGATGATTGTCCTTCCTTATCACCAATTTGATATCTTAAATCCAAAGATTTTTTATAATAATATATACATTTATCATATTCGTCTATTTCAAAATATACATTTCCCAAATTATTATAACAACCCGACATTCTTCTTATATCGTTAATTTTTTCATCAATCATTAATGACTTAGATAAATATAATATTGCTTTATCATATTCTTTTTTATATTGATAGGCCAAACCAATGTTATTATAACAAGTCGACATTCTACTTTTTTCGCCAAGGTTTTCAACAATTTTTAGCGATTTAAAATAATATTCAAGTGCTTTATCGTCATTACCAAGTTTTCTTTGGATAATACCAATATTTGTATAGCTAACCGATATCCACAAACTATCGCCTAATATTTCATCTATTTTAAGCGAAAATAAATAGTAATCCAGTGCTTTGTCATATACACCCATCTTGCCATAAATAAGTGCTATATTATTATAACATGCAGAAATCTGTTTACTTCTTTTTACAATAGGCAAAGCGATATTTTCTTTATATAATTTTAACGCTTTCTGATGAAATTCAATTGCTCTAATTAAATCACTTTTATCTTCATTATAAAATGCATAATTAGTATAAACACCTGCAAGCCATTTTGAATTATCAATATTTTTACTTAAATTAAACTGTTGTTCTAAAAATAATTTAGCTTTAATTGTATCAGTAAATTCATATATTGAAAAAAGTTGAGAACATGCATCAATTTTTATTGTATCAGACTTAACACTTTTAATAACCTTTATTAGACTATCAACTTTATTTTTCTCTTGACAATAATTATTATTACAGCAGAATAGAACTATTATAACAAAGAACATTAATACCCTAATATATATTAACAATTTTTTCAAATAACTTTTTATTTAAAATTTAATTCCAAGAATGGTAACATCATCAATCTGCTCATAATTACCTTTCCAGTTTTCGAATGCAATTTCAAGAATTTCTCTTTGTACTGTCATAGGTTTATCTACATTTGCAACTAAGATTTCTTTAAACTGTTTATACATAAATTTCCTTCCTTTAGGTCCACCAAACTGATCGGCATAACCATCTGTAAACAAATAGAAAGAGTCGCCTTTATATAACTTAAATTCATGGTTTGTAAAATCATTCATTGTTGGATATATAGCTATAGGCATTTTGTTACCCTTAAGTTCAACTAATTCTTTATTATCATTCTGAGCTTGAAAAGAACAATTTTCATGCGCAGCTATATTTATATTCAGACTAGATTCCTCACGTTCGTTCAGAATGACAGAAGGGATGATGTAAAGAGGATTATTAGCACCTGCCCATTGCGCTTCGTTTGTATCTGTATTAACAACTAGCAAAGAAATATCCATTCCGTCTTTTTGTTCGCCTTGAACACCTTTTTGTTGAAGTGCGTTAATGATTTCTTTTCTTAAAATATTTAATATTTGATTTGCTTTATTTATTTCCTGCTTTTGTACTATTTCATTTAAAAAACTAATACCAAGCATTGACATAAAAGCTCCGGGAACTCCATGTCCTGTGCAGTCTGCTACTGCTACAATTAAATAATTATTTATTTTTGTAGTCCAGTAAAAATCTCCACTTAC
>CAILUD010000214.1 GCA_903837285.1 uncultured Bacteroidota bacterium
AGACTGAGTTTTCCACGGTCTTACCGTCAAAGACTTTGAGGCAAAATTTTCAATTTTCCCATTACATTCATAACAACTAACACCTTTCATATTCTTAATTTTTGTCTTGAAAAAAATGCTATGTATTGCAGACATTCTATGCAAATGGACGCTAACTAGCTTATAGGTTATATAACGTCGTACATATTCGGCTAACGGGGGTTGTATATGTATGACTCGAGTGGTATTTTATATTTAGTTTTTTAATATTCATTTTATAATTTTAACTAAAATCAAATCTATTAAAATAAAACAACTAAAACAAATCATCGTACGGTGACTTAATTTTTTGCAAATAATGCGAACTTACATGAGTATATATTTCAGTTGTTTTTGAACTTCTGTGCCCAAGTAGCTCTTGTATATAACGTAAATCAGTTCCCGATTCTAGCAAATGAGTTGCATAACTATGACGTAACCAATGTAAAGTAACTGGTTTTATAATTTTAGCTTTTTCTAAAGCTTGCTTTAAAATACTTTGTAAACTCTGTTCGCTATACCTTTCACCTGGCGAATTACCTTCAAAAAGCCATACCGTTGGTTTATATAAACGATAGTATTCTCTCAACATTTCAACAATTTTTAATGTAATGGGAGCAACTCTATCTTTATTTCCTTTAGCATTTCTTATAATTAACAATCCTCGTTTGCTGTTAACGTCTAAAGGTTTTAAATTCAATAATTCGCTTCTGCGCAAACCACATGCATAAATTAAACTTAACATAGTGCTGTGCTTAATATTGGCATGCGATTTTAAAATTAATGAAACCTCGGCTTTACTTAATACATTCGGTAGCTTATGTTGAGTTCTCGGTCTTTCTATTTTATCAACCTCTAATTCACATTTTACAATTTCTTTGAAAAATATTTTAACGCCATTAGTAACCTGATTCTGATAAGAATAACTTAAGTTCTTATTTATTATATACTCGTTAATAAAATTAATCATGTCGCTGTTAGTAACCTCATTTAAGGGTTTTGGCCATATAAACGATAAAAAAACCTTAAGACATTCTGTATAGCTGCTTATTGTTGCTTCGCTATATCGTTTATGTTTCATCCACGATTTAAACTCAGATAGTTTTGTTTTGATATCATCCGAAAAAGGTTTAAGATGTTTAACTGTTTTTTCAGATTTTGGTTTTATTTCTTCATTATTATCTATTGTTAAAATAGGTAATGTTTTATATATTGTTAAATTTGACGATGTATTATCAATTGCAGAAAAATCGAAGTAAGCCAGATGACCTAGGCTAGAATAAAATTTATTTCTGTTAAATTCACTTTCGTATATATACCATTTTAATTTAGTTTGACTCCAACTTGCAAAAGTCAGAGTTTTAACCGCCATATTTAATTCATCATTATATTTATATAAAATAAAAATTACAGATCTGTTTCGATGGGTTCCGGGTTCAAAAGTGATTTTTGTTTTCATAGAATTTATTGTTTGAATAGAGTATTCAGAAAAATAATTTCTAGTAAAATAATAGCAAAAAATAGGAGATTCCAAATTTAGTCGTACATTTATACTTTTAATACTCGAATAATCTATTTATGCAATCTAAATTAGAAAACGCAACTACTACTAAATGTATTGAATGCGGCAAGAAATTAAAAGGCAGAACTGATCAGAAATTTTGTAGCATTTATTGTAAATCCGCATTTCATTACAAGAACTCTAAGCTAAAAAAATCTAGTATTTATGTAAGTGTTGATAATATTCTCAAGCATAATCGCCGGATTTTGAAGCAATATAATTTATCTGGACAATCTCAGGTGAAAGAAGAGGTATTGATAAGCGAAGGATTCAATTTTGATTATCATACCACTACATGGAAAGCTAAAAATGGAAATCTTTATTACTTCTGTTACGAATTTGGATTTCGTGATTTGGAGGATGGAAAATATATGCTTATTATGTGGCAAGACTATATGAATAAAGTAAAATCTTAATAAACCGAAGACCCAAAAACCTATGTTTTTATCACGGCACCGCCCCGTCAGTCCCATATATTAAACCTGAAAACACTGAGACGACAAGTCAAAAATTATTATTTTACAATCACTCTTCAAATATAGAAGAAAAAATTACTATAACAAAAAAGTATATTAATTGTTACGAGGATTTTGCGACTATTTCGACATGTTAAATAACATGTTTGATTGTGTTTCTGTGCTAAATGTAAATGAAGTGAAAATTAAAAAGCTATTAAAAATAAAAATACTAAACATATTATTTCCATATAAATAAAAAATAATTCTATTTAAATATGCATTTATTTGCTTTAAAACGTTTTTTAAAAGATTAATTCAATTTTAGTTTATTGAATCAATTGTTATAAATTTCCTTAGCATTTAATTCAAATACAATTTCTTTGTCACCACTTGTGAAAGAAACAGTAATTAATGCAATTATTAATAAGTAAAATAGTCTCTTCACTATTTTATTGCCAAACTATAATACAAGTTATCAATATTTTTTCTTCTGTGAGGATATTTTTCTTCAATAACATCTATTTCAAAAAAATATTTTAAAATATAAATATTTCAAAGTTTTAACTATTGTTAACGAACAATTTTTAAGCTTAATAACAAAGTTCTAAATTAAAACTTTTTTATAAATAAATACTATTCGGATAATTAATACTACATAGAAATAATCCTTTTGCCGGTGCAGATGTTGAAGCCTTACTCCTATTATTGCTTTCAATAATTTCAACAAATTGATCTATTGAAATTTTACCTTTTCCAACATCTAATAAAGTACCTGTAATAGCACGAACCATATTTCTTAAAAAACGATTAGCAGAAATTGTAAAAATTAAATTATCTCCACATTGTTCCCATTCAGCTTTTGTAACAATACAGATATTTGTTTTAGTATTCCCGTGCAATTTGCTAAAACTAGTAAAATCGGACACACTAAGTAATATTAAAGCTGCTTTATTCATTAACTCAATATCAAGTTTTCCATGATAATAAAATGAAAAATTATTTAAAAATGGATTTTTTTTAGTTGTTATTCTGTATTGATAAGTTCTGCTTACTGCCGAAAACCTTGCATGTGCTTCCGAATTTACTTTTCTTATTTTATGAAAAACAATATCTGTTGGTAAAAAACCATTCATTTCAGAAATAAAATTCTCATTTAATAAAGTTTTAGTATCAAAATGAGCAACAAAAAATTCAGAATGAACACCAGCATCTGTTCTTCCTGCTCCAGTAACTTCAATCTTTTCAGATAACTTAAAACTTAACTTTTCATTCAATATTTGTTGAACAGATAATCCGTTGCGTTGAACCTGCCAGCCCGAATATCTAGTCCCATCAAACGACAATTCTATGAAGTACCTGTATATCAACTATAAAAACATTAACTAATTTTAACAAAATTATAACTTTATTAATTAATCGCTATCATAATTTTGGCGAATAATTTTAATCACAAAAATAAGATTTGTAAAACTTAAAAAATCATGAGCGTAACAGTTGACATTAAGGAGCTTAACGAAAGAATACAACAAGAGAGTGCTTTCGTCGATTTAATTAGCATGGAAATGAATAAAGTGATTGTAGGGCAAAAACATTTAATAGAAAGTCTTATGATTTGTTTATTGTCTAACGGTCATGTTTTACTTGAAGGTGTTCCTGGATTAGCAAAAACCCTTGCTATAAACACTTTGGCAAATACTATTGATGCAAAATTCAGTCGTATTCAGTTTACCCCAGATCTTTTACCTGCCGATCTTATTGGTACCATGATTTACAGCCAAAAACAGGAAACTTTTCTGGTAAAAAAAGGACCCATTTTTAGTAATTTTATTTTGGCAGACGAAATAAATCGTTCTCCAGCAAAAGTTCAATCTGCTTTATTAGAAGCAATGCAGGAAAGACAAGTTACTATTGGCGAACAGTCATACAAACTTGATGATCCGTTTATGGTTCTTGCTACACAAAACCCAATTGAACAAGAAGGAACATATCCGCTTCCTGAAGCTCAGCTTGACCGTTTTATGTTGAAGGTAATTATTACTTATCCTAAAAAAGAAGAAGAACAATTAATAGTACGTCAGAATCTTTCAAAAATTTTCCCTATAGCAAACGCTGTTTTAAAAACAAAAGATATTATTAAAGCACGCGATGTTGTGAAAGATGTATACATGGACGAAAAAATTGAGCGTTATATTTTGGATATTGTTTTTGCAACTCGTTTCCCTCAGGATTATAACCTCGAGAAATTTAAATCGATGATAAATTATGGAGCTTCACCACGTGCAAGTATATATTTAGCATCAGCAGCAAAAGCATTTGCATTTATTAAACGTCGTGGATATGTAATTCCTGAAGATATTCGTGCAGTTTGTCATGATGTTTTACGTCATCGTATTGGACTTACATACGAAGCTGAAGCAGAAAACATTACTACTACAGATATAATTAATGAAATACTTAACACTGTTGAAGTACCTTAAACTATATTTATGAAAACAAACCTAAAAACTACCCTACTATTTTTCATTATGTTCTTTTTTATTTTAAGTTTAAGTTCGCAGAATATGGTTGGTTTAACAAAAGCCGAAATTCAAAAACAAATGGAGGCAGGATTTCCCAAATTTACTGCTAACTCATTTGGAATAAGCACAAATATGAGCACACTTAAGTATATTGATACTAAAACCGATAGAACATTAATTTTTTATTTTGGTAAAGACAATAAATGTGATTATTCTAAAATGATAGAAGACATGGATTTATTGGAAGTAAGAACTAAAGAGTTTAATTCAAAATATAAACCCAACGGTGTCTTACAATGGACCGAAATAAAAAACGGTAAAACTTATAAAATTAAAATAGAAAAAGAAGAGTATATTTTTAACATTATTACCTCAGAATAAAGTAAAAGAAAAGTGGAAGCTACAGACTTGTTGAAAAAAGTGAGGAAGATTGAGATTAAGACAAAAATGTTGTCTAATCAAGTGTTTGCAGGCGAATACCATAGCGCTTTTAAAGGCAAAGGAATGACTTTTAGTGAAGTGCGCGAATACCAGTTTGGCGATGATATCAGAAACATTGACTGGAATGTAACTGCAAGATTTAATCATCCTTATGTTAAAATTTACGAAGAAGAAAGAGAACTTACAGTTATGCTTTTGGCCGATGTTAGCGGTTCAAAGGATTTTGGGACACAAGGTCAACTAAAAAAGAATTTGATGGCAGAACTTTGTGCAGTATTATCTTTTTCTGCCATTTATAACAACGATAAAATTGGAATTATTTTTTTCTCGGATAAAGTAGAAAAATTTATTCCACCACAAAAAGGAAAAAAACATATACTTAGAATTATAAGTGAACTGCTAAACTTTAAAGCTCAAAATCAAGGTACAAACATTGGTGAAGCTATAAGATTTTTTACTAATGTTACAAAAAAACGTTCTACAGCTTTTATTATATCCGACTTTATTGATAACGGTTTTGAGGAAGCTGTAAAAATTTCGAGCCGAAAACATGATTTAATTGCACTTCGTGTTTATGACGAACGCGAAACTATTATGCCATCAATTGGACTTGCCTGCTTTAAAGATGCAGAAACGAATGAAATTCGTTGGATAGATACCTCGAGCAGTAATGTTCGTAACAACTACAAAAGCTGGTGGTTACAAAAAGATAAAGCTCTTAACGAAATCTTTTTAAAATACGGAATCGATTCCTTAAAACTAAAAACAGACCAGGATTACGTTAAACCATTGATGAATCTTTTTAAAAGGAGAATAAACAAATAAAAATGATAGCCACTGATTCACAGATGACTTAAAAAAAAATAACAACTTACAAATAAATAATGAATTTTCCAGAAGATAAATATCCATTACAAGAAGAAAGTTACCAAATAATTGGTATTTGTATGGAAATTCATAATATTTTAGGGAATGGAATGTTGGAAATAGTTTATAAAGATGCTATAGAATATGAATTTACAAAGAATAATATTCCTTATGAGCGTGAAAAGAAATATGAAGTTAATTACAAAGGAACTATTCTTCCTCATTTTTTCTATGCTGATTTTGTAGTATTTGATAATATTATTTTAGAAATAAAAGCACAAAGAGGTATAATTGACGAGCATTATAAAATGGTTTTAAATTATTTATCTATTTCAAAATGCAAATTAGGTTTAATTATAAACTTTGGAGATAATTCACTAATAACTAAAAGACTAATTAATTAATCTGTGAATCTGTGGCAAATGATTTAAAAAATATGAGGAAGATTCTTTTATTTGGAGCATTGTTAATTTCATTTCCTGCAATTGTTTTTTCGCAAATAATGACAATTGAGGCAAAACTTGATTCGAATAAATTTTTAATTGGCGACCAGGTAAAATTACATTTGCTCGTAACAAAGCCTAAAGGTGCTAATCTAAATTTCCCCATTTTGCCAGATAGTCTTGGTAATGGAATCGAAATAGTTGAAAGATTTAAACCTGATACAATTAGTAAAAACGGTGATATAATTAAACTTGATCAAGCATATTTAATTACTTCTTTTGATAGTGGCAGACATGCGGTACCTCCTATCCCATTCGAGTTTTTACGAGATTCAATAATTGATACACTTTTTACAGATTCTGTTTTCTTTACAGTTAACACATTGCAAGTTGACACCACAAAAAAAACTATCTATGATATAAAAGCCCCAATTGACGAGCCATTTAGCATAATGGAAATTCTTGGTTATATTATATGGGGATTAGCTGGATTAATTGTTATTATTCTTGGATATTATGCATATCGTAAATTCAGGAGAAAAGAACCATTAATTAAAATTCCTCAAAAACCTGCCGATCCTCCTCATATTATTGCATTACGCGAACTCGATATTTTGAAGGACAAAAAACTTTGGCAGAATAATTTAATTAAAAAATATCATACAGAACTTACAGATATTATTAGAAGATATATTGAGGCAAGATTCATAATTCCGGCAATGGAAATGACCAGTTATGAAATTATTGATGCACTTCAACATGAAAAATATCTTTCAGATAAAAATCATTCCGGATTACGCCAACTTCTTACACTTGCCGATTTTGTAAAATTCGCAAAAGCACAGCCACTTCCCGATGAAAATGATTTAAGTATCAAAAATGCATACCAGTTTGTAAACGACACAAAACTAATCGAAAAAATTATTGAATCGGTACCAGTTGTTATCGAAAAAGAAGAAGAAATGAAAGGAGGTTCAAATGCCTAATTATGTGTTTGCTAATCCTGGTTATTTAATACTGCTTGGATTAATAATTCCAATTATTGTTTGGTATGTTTTTAAACAAAAGAAATCCGTACCAACTATTCAGATCTCTACTTTAAAAGGTTTTGGCGAGAAAAAAATCTCTTTTAGAAATATTCTTAAACATGTACTTTTTGCATTCAGAATATTAAGTTTCTCATTTCTTGTACTTGCATTAGCTCGTCCACAGTCTACTAATAGCTGGCAAAACGTATCAACTGAAGGAATTGATATAATAATCTCTTTAGATATTTCGGGTAGTATGTTAGCGCAGGATTTTAAGCCCGACAGATTAGAAGCAAGTAAAAGTATTGCTTCAGAGTTTATTAATAGCCGCCCGAATGACAGAATGGGATTAGTTGTTTTTAGCGGAAAAAGCTTTACACAATGTCCATTAACAACCGACCATGCAGTTCTTATTAATCTGTTTAAAGGTATTAAATTTGGCTTAATTGACGATGGAACTGCAATGGGCGAAGGAATTGCAACTGCAGTAAACCGAATTAAAAATAGTACAGCAAAAAGCAAAACTATAATATTACTTACCGATGGAGTAAATAATGCTGGTTCAATTGCTCCTATTACCGCAGCCGAAATAGCAAAAACATACGGCATTAGAATATATACTGTAGGTGTTGGAACGCTTGGACAAGCTCCATACCCTGTTCAAACCCCATTTGGAACACAAATTCAAATGATGAATGTAGAAATTGATGAACCTGTGTTAAAACAAATTGCAAAAATGACAGATGGAAAATATTTTCGTGCAACTAACAATGAGAAATTACGCGAAATATATAAGGAAATTGACAAACTTGAAAAAACAAAAATTGCAGTTAAAGAATACAGAAAACATAAAGAAGAATTTTTTCCATTTGTGTTAATTGCTGTTTTATTTTTATTTATTGAGCTATTATTAAAATTCACTTTTTTGAAAAAAATACCTTAATATGTTTAAGTTCGGACACCCTGAAGTTTTATACGGTTTGCTTGCAGTTGTGCTGTTTGCAGGGTTATTTGTGCTAAATATATTTTTACGCAAAAAAGCTCTGAATAAATTTGGACAAAGTTCACTTGTTCAATTACTGATGCCAGATGTTGCCAGATGGCGTAAAAATTTAAAATTTATTTTATTAATGCTTGCTTATATTTCTGTTGTTATTGCGCTAAGCGATCCGATGGTAGGCAGTAAACTAGATAATGTAAAGCGTAAAGGAGTTGAACTTGTAATTGCACTTGATGTTTCAAACAGTATGTTAGCAGAAGATGTTTATCCAAGCAGACTCGAAGCATCAAAAATGGCAATTGAGAAATTAGTTGACAAATTAAGTAATGATAAAATAGGATTAATTGTTTTTGCCGGTGATGCATTTACACAACTTCCTTTAACTGCTGATTATGTTTCAGCAAAAATGTTTCTCGAAGGTATCTCAACTCAAAGCGTTCCGATACAAGGAACCGATATTGGAAAAGCTATTGAAACTGGAATGAAATCTTTTAGCTCAATTGAAGGCGAAAAAAATAAAGTACTCGTAATAATATCCGATGGCGAAAACCACGAAGAAGGCGTTAATGAATTAGCTGCCGAAGCTGCAAAAAAAGGAATTATTATTCATACTATTGGAATGGGTCAACCACAAGGAGCTCCCATTCCTGTTTCCGGAAAATTTGGAAAACAAGATTTTAAAACCGATAAACAAGGTGCAATAATTATTACTAAAACAAATGACGCATTACTAGGACAAATCGCTGCTGCAGGTGGAGGAGTATATGTTCGTGCAACAAATTCCCTTACAGTTTTAAATGAAATATTTGACAAGATTGACAAAATGAACAAAAAAGAAATCGAATCACAAATATTTTCAGATTACGAACACCAATATCAATACTTTATTGCTTTTTCGATTCTTCTTTTACTTGCAGAATTCCTATTGTTAGAAAGAAAAAGCAAAAGATTTAAAAACTTTAATTTCTTTAATAAAGTAGCATCATGAGAATTACTATAACAATATCTACTATTATTATGCTTTTTGCCTTAAATTGTGCTGCGCAAACAGATAAAAAACAAATTCGTGAAGGAAATAAGCTTTATAGCAATAAAAAATTTAGAGAATCAGAAGTATCGTATCAAAAAGCATTAAAAAAAGATCCTAAATCATTTAAAGCTGGATTTAACTTAGGAGATGCTTTATACAAACAGGAGAAGTTTGATGAAGCCTCAAAACAATTTACAGAAGTTAGTGCAAAATCAAATGACAAAACAAATTCATCAAAAGCTTTTCACAATTTAGGCAACTCGTATTTACTTCAGAATAAATTTGATGAAAGTATTAATGCTTATAAAAATGCATTAAGAAACAATCCAACAGATTTAGCAACAAAATACAATCTTGCATATGCACAGGCAATGAAGAAGAAACAAGAAGAACAGAAGCAACAAGATAACAAAGATCAGCAAAATAAAGATAAACAAGAGCAAAAACAACAGAAACAACCAAAAGAAGATAAGAAAAAGGACGACAAACAACAGCAGCAGCCAAAAGATCAACAAATGTCGAAAGAAGATGCCGACAGGATGCTTCAGGCTCTTCAAGAAGAAGAAAAGGACACACAAGAAAAAGCTAAAAAAATTCAGGCACAACAAGGTAAAAAGAATGTAGAAAAAGATTGGTAATAATATGAGTTTAAAGTAAAAAAAATGAAAGTTAAAAGTCCAAACATAAAACAATAAACAATGAACAAAGTACATTTTAACCATTAACAATTAACCTAATAACTTATTAACTTTATAACCTTTTAAAAAGAACAATGAACATAAACAAATGAAATGATTAAATTAAAATCACAAATAACAATATTAATAACACTGTTTATTCTCTTAATAACTCATTTTAGTTATTCGCAGGATATTCAAGTTACAGCTGCAGCTAAAAGCTTTGTTACAGTTGGAGAACAATTTCGTTTAGTATATGCCCTTAATGCAAAAGCCACTTCTTTAAAGCCGCCTGCAATGGATAATTTTGCAATTTTAATGGGACCTAGCACATCAAGCAGCAGTAGCGTTCAAATTATAAATGGACAAGTTACTCAATCAATTAGTTATTCATATTCTTTTATACTACAAGCAACAAAAGAAGGTAAATTTATTCTTGATCCCGCAGAAATTATTGTTGACGGTAAAACATATAAATCGAATTCTGTTACTATTGAAGTGTTAAAAGGAAATCAAACAAACAATCAACAGAATAATCAAGGCCAAACAAATAATACAGGAACTGTTTCAAATGATGATGTTTTTGTAAGATTAAATTTAAATAAAACAAATGTTACTCAAGGAGAACAAATTGTTGCTACAATATCAATTTATACAAAAATGAATTTAGTTGGATTTGAAGAAATGAAGTTTCCAGCATTTAAAGGATTTTGGAGCGACGATTTAGAAAACCCAACTCAAATAAGTTTAAAACAAGAAAAATATAATGGGTCTGTTTATCAGGTAGGGGTTTTAAAAAAGACTCTTATCACCCCTCAGCATGCCGGCGATATAGTTATTGATCCATTTGAAGTAACATGTGTAGTTCAGCAAAAAGTTAACAGAAGTCGTCAGAGTTTTTTCGATGATTTTTTTGGGAACTATCAGAATGTTAGAAAAAAACTTGTAAGCCCTGCAGTTACAGTTCATGTAAAAGGACTTCCGGCAAACAAACCAGCCGATTTTAGTGGAGCTGTTGGTAGTTTTAAATTAGAAGCAACTCTTGATAATAGTAATCCAAAAACCAACGAAGCTATTTCATATTCTTTAAAACTTTCTGGAAATGGAAATCTTAAATTAGCAGAAATACCAAAAATAAATTTCCCTTCAGATTTTGAACAATACGATCCAAAAACAAATAATAATGTTTCTGCATCAGCAGCAGGAACATCAGGAAATAAAATAATTAATTATCTATTAATTCCCCGACACCCCGGACAATACAAAATACCTTCGGTATCTTTTAGTTATTACGACTTAACAAACCAGTCCTTTAAAACGCTTCAAACTCCTGAATTTTCAGTTAATGTAGACAAGGATACCAGCGCTTCGTCACAATCTGCAATAGTCTCTGAATTTACAAAAGAAGACGTAAAATTTTTAGGATCAGATATTCATTATATTAAAACAACAGAAAATGATCTTAAAGAAAAAAATAAATACTTAATCTCTGAACCTACTTTTTATTTAGCATATCCATTTGCAATAGGTTTATTTTTATTTGTTGTTATATGGAGAAGAAAGCAAATTAAACAAAATGCAGATATTGCTTCAACAAAGAATCGTAAGGCTAATAGTGTAGCAAAAAAGAGATTATTATTAGCAAACAAATATTTAAAAGAGAACAATAAAGATTCATTTTATGAAGAACTCTCTAGAGCTTTATGGGGGTATTTAAGCGATAAACTAATTATTCCGGTTGCTGAACTTTCTAAAGATAAAGCTAACGAAGAATTGCAAAAGAAAAATGTTTCTGTAGATACTGTTTCGCAAATAAATAGCATAATTGACAATTGTGAGTTTGCAAGATACTCCCCTGTTTCGGACAACGTTCAGATGAACGAAATTTATAACAATGCAACTGAACTTATTGGCAAACTTGAACAAAATCTTAGATAATATGAAGAAGATACTTCTAATAATAATTTCAGTTTTTGTTTCATATTGCACTTTTGCATTATCAACAAATGCAGCACTAGATTCTGCTACCTCATCATACAAAACAGGAAATTTTGAAAAATCTGTTAAAATATACGAAACACTTCTTTCTGAAGGATTAGAATCCGCAACATTATACTATAATTTAGGAAATTCTTACTTCAGATTAAAAAATATGCCTCAGGCTATTCTAAATTATGAAAGAGCAAAACTATTAGCACCTGAAGACGAAGATATAAATTTTAACTTAGCTTTGGCATCCGGATTTATTGTAGATAAAGTTAATCCAATTCCCGATTTTTTTGTATATACATGGATTAAATCTATTGTAAATACCTTTACCGTAAACCAATGGTCTATTGTTAGCATTTCATTATTTATTGTTTCTTTGTTGTTAATTATTTCTTTTCTTTTCTCGGGAAAAGTATCAATGCGAAAACTTTTCTTTTGGGTTGGAATAATATTCTTCTTACTTTCAATTGTTTCAACAATTTTTGCAGTAAAAAGTCGATCAGAAATCGTAAATAATAATACTGCTATTGTAATGGAAGCTGTTTCAACTGCTAAAAGTTCACCAAATGAAAATAGCACAGATTTATTTATTATTCACGAAGGAACAAAAGTCACAATAAGCGAAGAACTCGATGATTGGACAGAGATAAAATTAGCCGACGGAAGTATTGGCTGGATTAAATCAAAAGATTTAGAAAAGATTTAACACTGTGTAATACCAAATACTATTATGAAATAGTCCAACCTATTGCCCCTCTTTTTGAAGAGGGTTAGGGAGATGAATAAAAAGATTGGACTATTTTATAATTCGCTGCATGAAAACAAATGGTATAATATCTAGACTATACTGAAAGGTAAATTTAAATTATTACTTGTTTTTGATAAATTTTTTAAACTCCACAATTATGTCTTCTACAGCTAAATCAACCTTTTTATGAAGTTTATCCCATGCTTCAACAATTTTCTTTGCATCATCGGTTAAAGTAGAAGTTCCACCACAATCACCTCCCCTTTTTCTATCAATTAGCTGAATTCCTAATAATTTCTCAGCATTTTTTATATCGCCCCAGGCTTTTCTATAACTTACTTTTAACTCATTTGCAGCAGCAACTAAAGAATTTGTTTTCTCAATTTGCTTTAATAATGCTATTTTACCTTCGCCTAAAATACCTTCTCCGGTTGCATCATCAAGCCAAATTTTATATTCTACTCTAAAATTATTAAGCTTATCCGATTTCATTTAACAAAGATATATTAAAAATTCGTTTTCGCCTTTGATGGAGTTTGCCTTTGTTGGAGTTATCTCCAACAAACTTATGGTTATTTGTAATAACAAATATAACTAGTCTCCTCTTGTCGCCTTTGTTGGAGTTATCTCCAACAAACTTGCATATTTCTTATTTATAGTAACAAATATAACTTGTTTCTTCTTCAACTTTTAATTGAAACTTTTTATTTGCTTCGATGATAAAAGTCTCGCCATTTTTAAAATCGTTCCAATTACTATTATCTGGTAATTTAACTGTGAGTTTGCCGCTAACAACAGTCATAAATTCCTTTGATGAAGTTCCGAATTCATACTCACCTGGAGCCATTACACCTAAAGTTGCCGGACCTTCTTTTGAATTAAAAGCAATAGATTTTACTTTACCATCGAAATACTCGTTTGTTTTAAACATAATTTTTTGTTTTTTAGGAATTATATCTTTTTTTCGCCTTTGTTGGAGTTATCTCCAACAAACCCTTGAATCTCTAATAAACTCTTGAGTTTTGGTTTAAAAAATTAGCCACAGACTACAGAAAATTAATCTGTGAATCTGTGGCTTTATTTTATTTTAATTTATTAAACTGTTTTTTCGGTTACAATTGCATCTACAAGATGTTTATAACTTTCGTAACGCCATTTTGCATTTTCCTCAGCAGCTTTAAATAATTCAGTAGCTTCTTTTGGGAATAAGCGTTTTAATGAATTATAACGTACTTCAGAAGCTAAGAAATCCTGGAATTTAGTCCAATCAGGCTCTTTTGAATCCAATTTAAATGGATTTTTACCTTCTTTTTCTAACATAGGATTGTAACGGAACATACTCCAGTAACCTGCTGCAACAGCAAGTTTTTCCTGTTGTTGAGTTTTTCCCATTCCTGCAACTATACCATGATTAATACATGGTGCATATGCTATAATAATTGAAGGTCCTTTGTAAGCTTCAGCTTCTTTTAATGCACGGAAGAACTGACCATTATCAGCACCCATAGCAACCTGAGCAACATAAACATAACCATAACTCATTGCAATCATACCAAGATCTTTCTTACGAATTCTCTTTCCTGATGCAGCAAATTTAGCAATTGCTCCAGTTGGTGTTGATTTAGAAGATTGACCACCAGTATTTGAATAAACTTCGGTGTCAACTACTAATATATTCACATCTTCGCCAGAAGCAATAACATGATCTAATCCACCAAAACCAATATCATAAGCCCATCCGTCGCCACCAATTACCCAAACTGATTTTTTAACTAAGTATTGTTTTAAATCAACAATCTCTTTAGCTAATTCGGTTTTCTCTTTTTCTAATAATGGCAATACTTTATTAGAAGCAGCATCTGATCCTTCTGCACTATCTTTATTATCAATCCACTCTTTACAAGCAGCATTTAAGTCAGCATTTTTAGAATCAGCTATTAATCTGGTCATTCTATCAGCAATTCTTTCACGTATTTTATCAATACCTGAAGCCATACCAAAACCATATTCTGCATTATCTTCGAATAATGAATTAGCCCAAGCTACTCCATGTCCGCTTTCGCGATTAATTCTGTAAGGTGTTGCAGGAGCCGAACCACCATAAATTGACGAGCAACCTGTTGCATTAGCAACAATCATTCTTTCACCATAAAGCTGAGTGATAAGTTTAATATAAGGAGTTTCGCCACAACCTGCACATGCACCCGAGAATTCAAATAATGGTTGAGCAAACTGACTTCCTTTAAATGTTTTAAATTTATCAACTTTCTTATAAGTTACTTTATGTTCAAAATAATTCCAACGATCAACTTCTACCATTTGTGATCCCAAAGGTTTCATCATTAATGCAACTGCACCTTCTACCTTACGGCCTGGACATACATTTGCACAATTACCACAACCAGTACAATCAAGAACACTTACCTGAATTCGGAAATTATATTGTTCAAAATCTTTTCCTGTAGCTTTTAGCATTTGTGTTCCGGCAGGCATATTTTTAGTCTCAGCTTCTGTCATTAAGAAAGGACGAATTGCAGCATGAGGACAAACATAAGAACACTGATTACACTGAATACAATTTTCTGGAATCCACTCAGGAACATTTACAGCAATACCACGTTTTTCATACTCTGTTGTACCAGCTGGGAAAGTTCCATCTTCACGACCTAAGAATGCACTTACTGGTAAATCATCACCTTTCATTGCATTTACAGGGAAAACTATATTTTTAATAAAATCAGGTAAATGTGAATTATCAACATTATCTTTTCCATCAAGTTTTTTCCATTCTGCAGGAACTTCGATTTTAACAGGACATCCACCTCTATCAACAGATTTGTTGTTCATCTCAACAATCTTTTCACCTTTGCTTCCATAAGATTTCTTGATTGCATATTTCATTGCATCAACAGCCTTATCGTAAGGAATTACATTTGCTATCTTAAAAAATGCAGATTGTAAAATTGTATTTGTTCTGTTACCTAAACCAATTTGTTCGGCAATTACAGTAGCATTAATGGTATAAAATTGAATCTCATTATCTGCCATGTATTTTTTCATAGAATTTGGAAGACGTTTTTTTGTTTCTTCTGGTTCCCAAATACTATTTAATAGGAATGTACCTCCTTTTTTCAAACCTTTTAACATATCATATTTATCAAGGTATGAAGGAACATGGCATGCAACAAAATCAGGAGTATTTACCAAATATGGCGAACGAATTGGTTGATCACCAAAACGTAAATGTGAAGTTGTTATACCACCAGATTTTTTACTATCATATGCAAAATAAGCTTGTGCATATTTATCGGTTGCATCAGCAATAATTTTAATAGAATTTTTATTGGCACCTACTGTACCATCTGATCCTAAGCCATAAAATTTACCCTGGAATGTTCCTTTTGGAGCAAGGTCAATCTCAGGAACCACTGGCAATGAATGGAAAGTAACATCATCAACTATACCAACAGTAAAATGATTTTTTGGCTCTTTCATCTTTAGATTATCAAATACCCCAATCATCATTGCAGGTGTAGTATCTTTTGAGCTTAATCCATAACGTCCACCAATAATCATTGGACGAACATCTTTATCATAGAAAAGATCTTTTACATCAAGATACAATGGATCGCCATTAGCACCTGGTTCTTTAGTACGATCAAGTACAGTTATTCTTTTTACTGATTTTGGAAGTACGTTAAAGAAATATTTTGCAGAGAATGGACGATATAAATGAACAGAAATAACACCTACTTTTTCACCTTTAGCTACTAAATAATCAACTGCTTCTGCTAATGTTTCAGTTATTGAACCCATAGCAATAACGATATTTTCAGCATCTGGTGCACCATGATAAGTAAATGGATGATATTCTCTTCCAACTACTTTTGTTAATTCTTTCATATAATGCTCAACCATATCAGGAACTGCATCATAGAATTTATTTGCAGCCTCGCGTGATTGGAAATAGATATCAGGATTCTGAGCTGTACCACGAGTTACAGGATGCTCAGGATTTAAAGCTCTATGACGGAATTCTGAAATTAGTTTTTTGTCAACTAATGGTTCTATATCACTATTGTCTAAATATTCTATTTTCTGAATTTCGTGTGATGTTCTGAATCCATCAAAAAAGTGAAGGAATGGTATTCTGGTTTTTAAAGTAGCCAAATGAGCTACAGCTGCCAAATCCATCACTTGCTGAACAGAACCTGTTGCTAACATTGCAAATCCGGTATTTCTGGTTGCCATAACATCGCTATGATCACCAAAAATTGAAAGTGCCTGTGCTGCTAAAGATCTTGCACTAACATGGAAAACGCATGGTAATAACTCACCAGCAATTTTATACATATTAGGAATCATCAATAATAATCCCTGCGATGCAGTAAAAGTAGTACAAAGTGCACCAGCTTGCAATGCTCCATGAACTGCACCTGCTGCACCAGCTTCAGATTGCATTTCTGCAACTTTTACTGTTTCACCGAATAAGTTTTTTCTACCTTCTGTTGCCCATTCATCAACATTTTCTGCCATGTTTGAAGATGGAGTAATAGGATAAATACAAGCAAGCTCACTAAACATATATGCTATATGAGCAGCTGCATGGTTTCCGTCACATGTAATAACTTTTTTTGTTTTTGTCATTTCAAATAATTAATTATTTATAATACAACAAGTTAATTCGATTTATAAGAAAGTTCTAAATTAAATCTTTTAAAAGATTTATTATATGATAAATTACTCTTTTTTATTAAAAACTGTAATTTATAATAAATCCAAAGATTGTAAAAACCTTGAAAAGATTAAAACTAAATAAGGTGAAAAAAGCTAAAATCTGTTTCTAAACAGATTATTCGTCATTCATTGTAATCAAGAACTCCTCATTCGATTTTGTTCTTGCCAATCTATCTTTAAAGAATTGCATTGCTTCTATAGGATTCATATCGGCAAGATAATTTCTTAAAACCCATATTTTATTTAACACATCTCTGCCATGCAAAAGTTCTTCACGACGGGTACTAGACGCCAAAATATCAACTGCTGGAAAAATACGTTTATTAGATAATTTTCGATCAAGCTGAAGCTCCATATTACCCGTTCCTTTAAATTCTTCGAATATTACTTCGTCCATTTTTGAACCGGTTTCTGTTAATGCAGTAGAAATAATTGTTAATGACCCTCCTCCTTCAATATTTCTTGCTGCACCAAAAAAGCGTTTTGGTTTATGTAAAGCATTTGAGTCAACACCACCTGTTAAAACTTTTCCTGATGCAGGCGCCACTGTATTATATGCTCTAGCCAAACGAGTTATAGAATCTAAAAGTATTACTACATCATGACCACACTCAACCATTCTTTTTGCTTTCTCGAGTACAATATTTGCAATACGAACATGTTTCTCTGCGGGCTCATCAAATGTTGAAGCAATAACTTCTGCTTTTACATTTCTTGCCATATCTGTTACCTCTTCAGGTCTTTCATCAACTAAAAGTATAATTAAAAAAACTTCAGGATGATTGGATGCAATAGCATTTGCAATTTCTTGTAATAAAACTGTTTTACCGGTTTTAGGTTGAGCAACAATTAATCCACGCTGACCTTTACCAATTGGTGCAAACATATCAACTATTCTTGTTGATATTGTAGCTCTTGGACCACTAGCTAAATCAAATTTTTCATCAGGGAATAGTGGAGTTAAATGATCGAATGGGACTCTATCGCGAACCATTTCAGGCGAACGACCATTAATTTCTTCAATTTTAATTAAAGGAAAATATTTTTCTCCTTCTCTTGGTGGACGAAGTGTACCTTTTATTGTATCACCGGTTTTTAACCCAAATAGTTTTATTTGCGATTGCGAAACATAAACATCATCTGGTGAACTTAAATAATTGTAATCTGCCGATCTTAAAAAGCCATAACCATCAGGCATAATTTCTATTACACCAACAGTAGAAACAATCCCATCAAAGTCGTAAACTTTATCATACTGACGACGGTCAACATTATTATTGTATGGTTTATTAATTCCTTGGGTCCGAATTTGAGGACGATTATTAATTGAACCATTTTCACCATCAGTTTTATTTTCCTGACCTTCCTGCTGATCTTCATTTTCAGAAGGCTCTCTGGTTTCATTATTCTCATTATTTAACTGATTTCTTTTTATTAATATCAGTCTTTTAGTTTCAATAGCTTCTTCTACAGATGGCTTTTCATTTTCTGAAGATTTTTCTTCATTCAAAGATTTTTCTTCTTCTGTAGTTGAATCATCATCTTCAGAATGTTTTTCTTCTTCAATAAGTTCAATTTTAATCTCTTCTGCTTTCTCAACAATTTCGTTTTCAGCTATTATGGCAGGACTGATATAATCATCTTCAACCATTAGTTCAGAAGGTATTACTTCATCGCTAACAGGTTTTACTCTCGAAAAAAGTTCAGGTTCAATTACCTTACGTTTTCTCTTTAGTTTTTCACCAGCAATATTTTCAACCGAAGTTGACTCATTAGTAACCGAAACACTTTCTTTTTGTGAATCAACTTCAA
Organism: uncultured Bacteroidota bacterium; assembly: GCA_903837285.1. Classification (GTDB taxonomy): domain Bacteria; phylum Bacteroidota; class Bacteroidia; order Bacteroidales; family GWA2-32-17; genus GWA2-32-17. The sequence goes on from CAILUD010000214.1 coordinate 19,329, forward strand.
CAATTTTACGAATCAATTCATCTTTTTTAAGAGATTCGTAATTCTTTAGTTGTAAAGATTTAGCAAGTTCGCGCAATTCGGGAACAAGCTTTTTGCTTAGCTCAATAGCATTAAACATGTCAAATTATTTAAAAAAACATTGATATTTATTTACCGGATTGGTATTGCCAGTATTTAGGCAGATATAATAACGAATTAAGAGTGCAAGTATAATGATTAAAGATGAAACTGCAAATTATTAGATTAATATTTTTTGAAATATTTCAAAATTTAATACAATTATCCAAAAATAACAATTATCAGAATACTATTATCATTCAATTAATTGCAGCACGATTTTTGCGTATATATTTAATTATAAATTTAACTGTTAGTAAAGTATATATACATATTGTAACATTTGAATTTTTACTTCGTAATTATTGTTTGAAATCAAATATTATTTAAAAATGAGACAACTAAAAATTACAAGGCAAGTAACTAATCGCGACACTCCATCTCTTGACAAATACTTACACGAGATTGGAAAAGTTGAGTTGATTACTGCCGATGAGGAAGTTGAGCTAGCGCGAAAAATTAAACTGGGCGATCAAAAAGCATTAACAAAATTAGTAAATGCGAATTTACGTTTTGTAGTTTCTGTATCAAAACAATATCAAAACCAAGGATTAAGTTTACCCGATTTAATTAATGAAGGCAATTTAGGTTTAATTAAAGCTGCTTTAAGGTTCGACGAAACACGTGGGTTTAAATTTATATCTTATGCTGTATGGTGGATTCGACAGTCAATTCTTCAGGCCTTAGCTGAACAAGCTCGTATTGTTAGATTACCGTTAAATAAAATTGGTGCTATTAATAAGATTAACAAATCTTTTTCAAAACTCGAGCAACAATATGAACGTGAACCTACCGCCGACGAAATTGCAACTGACTTAGATATTGGACAAAAAGAGGTTAAAGAATTTCTTAAAAGTTCGGGTAGACATATTTCAATGGATGCACCATTGAGTTCTGAAGACGATGGTGATATGTATGACGTTCTTTCTTCAAATGACGAAGAATTGCCAGATAGCGACCTTATTTCGCATTCGTTAAGAATGGAAATTGAAAGAATTCTTACTACCCTTTCTCCACGCGAATCTGATATTGTTAGACTTTATTTTGGATTAAGCGGAAAACACGCATACTCTTTAGAAGAAATTGGCGAAGAGTTTGGCTTAACAAGAGAAAGAGTGAGACAAATTAAAGAAAAAGCTATCAGAAGATTAAAACACACTTCAAAATCAAAACTTTTAAAATCGTATTTAGGTAACTAACAACTAGAAAACCAACATTAAAGAGGAAATTCAATTTGAGTTTCCTCTTTTTTTATGGAAAAACCCAAAAAGGTTGTCATTCAGAGCCCTTCCTTCGTCAGGATAAACTCCGTGAAGCACTTTTCTCACAGAAAGTAATTTAATTTGGATTTTGAACCAGATTTTGCTTCGCAAGAGAAAAGTTCTTCGTTTCGTTGCACTTCTCCGCCCCGGCGGACTAGATGACAAAATAGACTAATAGAGTTACAACGAAATCTTTTGATTAATTTATTAATTTATCTAATTTTACTAAAAAAAAATCATGATTGCTCCTTCCCTGTTATCGGCAAATTTTACAAGATTAAATGATGAAATTAAAATGCTTAACCAAAGCACTGCCGATTGGATACATTTAGATATAATGGATGGTGTTTTTGTACCGAATATTACTTTTGGCTTTCCGGTAATTAAACAAATTAAAAATATTGCAACAAAACCTCTTGATGTTCATTTAATGATTGTTCAACCAGAACGATTTTTAAAAGAATTTAAAGAAGCAGGTTCCGATATTCTAACAGTTCATTATGAAGCAAGCACACATTTGCACAGAACTCTGGAAGCAATAAAAGCATTAGGGATGAAAGCTGGTATTTCATTAAATCCTCACTCTCCGGTTAGTTTACTAAATAATGTTATAGAAATTGCAGATTTAGTTTTGCTTATGTCAGTAAACCCTGGTTTTGGTGGACAAAAATTTATTTCAGAAACATACCAAAAAATTTCAGACACTAAAGAGCTTATTCTGAAAAAGAATTCAAAATGTCTTATCGAAATTGACGGAGGAGTTGATATTAATAATGCCGAAAACCTTTATAAAACCGGTGCAGATATTCTTGTTGCAGGTAATGCGGTGTTTTCTGCTGCTAATCCAGAGCAAATGATTAAAGATATTCGTTCAAAAAGAAATTAGAGATCAAATACTTTTTTAAACAAAATGAAAACAATTTCAATTGCTTTTTTAATTATTTGTATTTCATTTTCGAATTCATTTGCCCAACCTACAATTGGATTAATTCAAAATTCGGGAGGCACTGCTGACGGTTATACGCTTTTTTCGCCAACTGCATACACTCAATCATTCCTAATTGATAATTGCGGAAGATTGATTCATGAGTTTAGCGGTTCGCATAATACCGGTTTAGCAACATATCTTTCAAATAATGGAAATTTAATAAGAACCGGACTAGTTCCCGGAACATATTACGCTGTTGGAGGAAAAGGAGGCTCATTAGAAATTATTGATTGGAACGACAGTATTATTTGGTCGTACGAACATTATTCAGCTTTATATTGTTTACACCACGATATATGCGAATTACCAAACGGAAACATTCTTGCATTGGCCTGGGAAAGAAAAACCACTGCAGCTGCAACAAATAGCGGAAGAAATCCTGCGTTATTAAATGGTGATTTATGGTCGGAAAAAATTATTGAAATTCAACCTACTTTTCCAAATGGAGGAAATATTGTTTGGGAATGGCATTTATGGGATCATCTTGTACAAAATTACAGTTCTGCAAAACCAAACTACGGTGTTATTGAAGACCATCCCGAATTACTTAATTTAAATTATTTAGGAACAGGATTAAATTATACCGAATGGCAGCATTTTAATTCAATTGATTACGATGCTGTGCACAACCAGATTTTAATTTCTTCGCGTTATATGTGCGAAATTTACATTATCGATCATAGCACTACAACTGCCGAAGCTGCCGGTCATACAGGTGGAAATTCAGGTAAAGGCGGTGATTTTTTATATCGCTGGGGAAATCCGGAAGCATATAACAGAGGCACTGCTACCGACAGAAAATTGTTTGATCAACATTGTGCAAAATGGATTACAGATTATCTGCCCGACTCTAATAAAATTATAATTTTTAATAATGGTGTTAACAGACCCGGGGGAAGTGTTTCCTCAATTGATATAATGTTACCACCAAGGGATTCTTTTGGAAATTATTTTATTGATACTTCAAATATCTATGGACCGGACACAACAGACTGGACTTATACTTCAACCGGAATGTACGCTCCAAGAGTTTCGGGCGCACAAAGATTAAATAATGGAAATACATTAATAACATTGGGACCACAAGCAGATATTTTTGAAATCGATATCAATAAAAATAAAATATGGGAATATATAGGACCAGTTGATAACTACGGACCTGCCGAGCAAGGAACAGATTTAATTTCAAATTCATTTTTTAAAGCTTACAGATATAATCCAAATTTCCCGGGTTTTGCCGGACACGATTTAACTCCCGGACTACCAATAGAAATTAACCCATTACCTTATGAATGCATTACAACTAATATTAATGCAAATAATAACAAAGAAAATAATATTTCAGTTTTTCCTAACCCATGCTCAGATAAAATTTACATAAAAGGCTTAGAATCTTTATACAACTATAAAATATATGACATTGCAGGAAAAACATTAATTACAGGAAATGCCAACAATGAACAGAATATTAACATCTCAAAACTAACACAAGGCATTTATTTTATTAAAATTAGTTCGGCTAATAAAGTTGAGACTTTTA
>CAILUD010000215.1 GCA_903837285.1 uncultured Bacteroidota bacterium
TGTCATATTGCCATTTTGTTACTGTTCCTGTATAACCAGATAATGTTAAAACTGTATTATTTGTTCCAGTGCAAACTGTTGAACTTCCAGCTATAGTTCCACCTGCTGATGTAGGGCTAACAGTTATTGTTGCAATTCCTGAATTTACTGATGAACATGAACCTGAAGTTATAACTGCACGATAAGTTGTTGTTAAGGTTAAATTTGTTGCAGTTAAAGTGTTTGAGGTATTTGTTATATCGATCCATCCTCCGCCATTATCATATTGCCATTTTGTTACCGTTCCTGAATAACCTGATAAAGTTAAAACTGTACTATTTGTTCCGGCACAAACTGTTGAACTTCCGGCAATAGTTCCACCTACTGAAGTAGGACTAACTGTGATAGTTGCTGTTCCTGAATTAACAGATGAACAGGAACCTGATGTTATAACAGCACGATAAGTTGTTGTTAAGGTTAAATTTGTTGCAGTTAGGGTTGTTGTAGTATTTGCTATATCGGTCCAACCACCACCATTGTCATATTGCCATTTTGTTATAGTTCCAGTATAACCTGATAAAGTTAAAACTGTACTATTTGTTCCAGTACAAACTGTTGAACTTCCGGCAATAGTTCCACCTACTGATGCAGGACTAACAGTTATTGTTGCGGTTCCGCTTAGATTACTAGTAGAACATCCATTTGCATCTAATACATTAATTAAGGTATATGATTTTGTGGAAAGTGGAATAAAGCTAATATTTGATCCACTTAAATAATTATTTTCATTTAGATTAATTGAACCATCATTATAAACAACAGAGAAAGGACTTGTTCCTCCATTTATTGTAACAATAATATTAGCAGTACCTCCATTACAAATATTTGACGTACCTGACAAAACTGCATTTGTAGGCGGGTCAACAACATTCACATTATGAGTACCAGAAAACCCAGTACCGACACAAGTGTTTCCATCGGCAATACCTACTATTGAATATGAAGTATTAGTGATAGGCGCAATAGGTATAGAAGCACCTGATATATAATTATTAACTGTAAAGTTGCCAGCACCATCTGAATATGTCAATTCATAAGGGCTTTGACCTCCAGTTATAGTTGCTACAATGTTTCCAGAAGATCCAAGACAAATATTTGCTGAACCATTTAATATAGCAGAAGAACTCCCATTATTTACAGTAATTGTTGGAGTTCCAGATAAATTTAATGAAGAACATAAGTTTGCATCAGTTACACTTACAAGCGAATAAGTTTTAGTAATAGTTGGACTAATGGTAATATTGCTTCCACTGGTATAATTATTAACAGTAAAATTGGTGGTTCCATTACTATAAACAATGGTATAAGGCGAAACCCCACCAGTTATAGTTACTTTCAAATTTGCAGAGAAACCATTACAAATATTTGTAGTACCACTAAGTACAGAAGCTGTAGGTTGCGATGGCAATCCGTTTACATGAATATTTGTGGACAATGAGACACAAGTATTATCAGAAACAAGCCTCACAGTTGCCGGATATGTAGCATTTGCAGCCAATCCTGAGAAGTTAGCTGAAGCTTGATAATTTGTGCCGTTTATGGAATATTCATAATTTATACCTGATGGAGAAGCAATTTGAATTGTTCCAGTGGAAACTACACAACTTGGATGGATTGTGGACCCTGCAATGGGTGCAACTGGTAATAAAGGTACAGCGTTTACAACAACAGACACAGGGTCTGAGACACAAGTTGTTATAACATCTTTTACCCTTATTGTTGGTGATCCTGGCCCTACCCCAACAAATATTGGAGAAGACTGAAATGGACCTGCATTAATATTGTACTGATAGCTACCAATTGGTGAAGAAACTTCAATTTCACCTGTATTAATAGCACAAGTTGGTTGAATTGTTACACTTGCTATTGGTGCACTTGGAAGTGCAATAAATGAAATATTTACATCGTCGGTTGAAGCAACACATGGGCTATTAACAATATTCCACCGTAGTGTATAATTATTTCCATTAATTCCTGTAAATCCACTTATGTTGGAATTATTAACTGTTACAATACCTCCTATGCCAGAAAGTATACTCCAAAAACCAGTGCCATTAGTTGGGTTATTTGCATTTAAAACAGTAACTGTTAATCCGCACATTGATGCACTCGTTTGGTCTATACCAGCATTTGCAACAGTTGGAGGTAATGCAAAGTTTATTATAACTTCATCAAAAACATAACAGCTATTTTTAGTAAAAGACCATTTTAAAATATATGAGACTCCTTGAGTACCCGTAAATGTAGTTGAAGGATTATGTAAATCTAAAAAGCTTCCACCCGCTCCAGAAATAACTGACCATGTTCCAACATCTGGAATAGGGTCATTTCCTTGAAGCACTGTTGAAGTTCCGCAAATATTTTGATCAGGTCCTGCATCAACTACAATTGTATTTGTGCCAAAAGTTACATTAACAAAATCTTCAGAAGAGGTACAAGGATTATTATCAATAACCCATTTTAGAGTATAAGTATTACCAGCATTTCCAGTAAATAAACTATTTGGATTATTTGGTTCGTTTACTATTCCTCCAACTCCAGAGGTAATTATCCAAGTCCCAATTCCTAAAACAGGAGTATTTCCTGCTAAGGTAGCAATGGTAGCGCACACGGATTGATCAGGACCTGCATTTGAAATAGAAGGATTGGCATTCACTACAACAAGAACATCATCAGTGGAAATTGGACAATTACCATTTGATATTGTCCATCTAAATCCATAACTGCCTGCAGTTATTCCTGTAATTAAAGTTGTTGGAGAAGCGGGATTGTTAATAACAGCTGGATTACCTGTAATTTGCGTCCAAGTACCTATACCAACCGTTGGCGTATTACTAGCAAGATTTATATTTGAAAACAAACAAATATTTTGATCTGTTCCTGCATTGGATATTGTAGAATTATCATAAATTCTAATTTGAACATTATCAGTTGAGCTACATATTCCATTAGTGGAAGTCCAAGCAAAAATATATGTTCCAGGAATAAGTCCAGTAACTGTTGTTACAGGATTCATATTATCGGTAATAACAGAACCTGCTGGTCCACTTATTTTAGACCAAACTCCAGTTCCTACAATAATATTATTTCCTGTTAGTGTAATAGAATTAACATTGCATATATTTTGATCTACACCTGCATTTGTTATAGTAGGAGGTCCAAGTATTACTAAAGTAACATCATCAGTTGAAGCAGCACACAATCCATTTGTTATTGACCAGCGTAAAACATATGTTCCGGGTATTAAATTTGAAATATTTGCAGTAGGTAATATATATGATGAAAATGTAGGAGTGTTTGGGCCACTTACCAAAGACCACGTTCCAACACCAGTGGTTGGAGCAACCGCAGCTAAAGTAACAGATGTAGCACAAACATTATTTTGATCTGGACCAGCGTTAGCAATTGTGCCTGATGAATTACTTACTATTTTAACTTCATCTTGAGTTACACAGCCACCATTAGTAAATGTCCATAAATAATAATATGTGCCAGCCGTTAACCCAGTTATTGATGTGACCGGAGATGTGGATGTTGTAATTGCTCCACCTGCAGGACCAGATCTTTTTGTCCAAACACTTGTTGCAGGTGCGCCAATACTTATTGCGTTTCCTGCCATTGTAATAGACGATATATCGCATAAATTCTGGTCAGGACCAGCATTCGCTTGATTTGGTGGTGATGAAATTGTGACTAACACATTTGAATTGGTTGAAGGACAAGTGCCTATTACAGGTATACTATAGTTAAAGGTGTAAATTCCGTTTATTAAACCTGTTGCTATAGCTGTAGAAGGCGTGACAGAATTTATAGTTGCTACATTGGGCAAAACACCCACTTGAGTCCATACGCCTGAAGTGTTAGCGGTTCCTGTAAGACTTGCACTTGGAGTTGAACACAAGGATTGGGAAATTCCAGCATTTGCAGCTAAGGATACATAAACAAAAACATCATCAGTTGAAATGGGGCAAGCACTTCCATTAAAACTATTCCAGCGTAAAATATAAGTCCCAGAAATCAATGATGTAACTGTGGTAGTTGGTGAATTTACTGAAGTGAAAGTAGGCGTGTTTGGTCCTGAAACAGACGACCACCAACCATTGCCTGTTGTTATGATATTTGCAGCCATAGTTGCGGTAGTAGTAGAACATAAACTAATATCAGAACCAGCATTAGGTGTAGTTGGAGGGTTTGCAACAATAATCTTAACATCATCATAATTACTATTGCAATTTTGGTTACTAATTGTCCAACGAAATACATAAGATCCATTAGACATATTTGTTACAGTAGAATTTGGCAAATTCGAATTAGTTATTATTGCGCCACCTGGACCTAATATCTGCGACCAATTACCAGATCCAATAGTTGGCACATTACCTGCAAGAGTAACATCGGTTCCACAAACAGATTGATCAATACCGGCATTTGGCATCGTTGCTGGTGGCGAAATTGTAACTTTCACAGTATCTCTGGTAGGCAAACAACCATTATTTGTAATAACCCATTCAAATTGATAAATACCATCAGCCATTCCTGTTACAGTAGTTGAGTTGGAAAGAGGATTTGTTATAGTTGCAACTCCACCAAGGATTTTATACCATGTGCCAACTCCTAACAAAGGATTATTTGCATTTTGTGTAATCAAGGTAGTTCCTGAAGGTAAACACTGATCAAGTCCCGCATTCGATTCACTTGGACCAGCTGTATTGCTAGTTGTTATGATAACATGATCATCTGATATTCCACAAGCATTAGATATAGTCCATGTAAACGTATAGCTTGTATTTGCTGCCAATCCATTTGCTATAACATTTGAAGAAGTAGGATTTGTTAACGTTACACCTGATGATGGAAATACAGTCCAAAGTCCTGTTTCATTTAACTTTGGCATATTACCTTCTAAATAAATAGGTGTTGATTTACAAACAGTTATATCAGATCCTGCAGCCGCTGCAGTTGGAATGGGATCTGCAACAGTTACATACACATCATCTTGCGAATCTATACATTGAGGCCCGGAGCTAATTAACCAGCGGAATGTATACCTACCTGAAATTAGACCTGAAATTGGACAAATATTAGCATTAGGACTAGTCAAGGTTGCACTATTGGGACCAGCTATTTGATACCATTTACCATTTCCAACTGAAGGAATATTTCCTACTAAATTTGTTGTAAAAATATTACATGCTAAGATTTGATCGGTACCAGCATTAGACAATGTTGGAGATGAAGCAACTACCACAACATAATCTTTATAAACAGATTCGCATTGTGAAATTGTTCCACTAGATTTACGATATTGAATTTGATAAGTTCCTGGCACAGTGAATCCAGGAATTGCCGTTCCTGATGCATAAGCATTACTCCATGCTGTTGGTATAACAGAATATGTTGGAGTTACTGGCCCTGATAATATTCTCCATTGAAGTGTTCCTGAACCCGATTGAGCGTAGGTTACTGTAGCAGAATTGGCTCCACATGCAACATTTAATGGATTTGCCGAAGTAAAGTTAAAAACCGGTGGTGTTGTCCAATAAATATTTCGTGTTGAAGAAGATGAACAACCACTACTATTAGTAACAGTATATCTATATGAATAAGAGCTTGTATTATTTAGGTTAGTAACTTGTGTAGTATAATTTGTTGGAGATTGAATAATATCACCAGCAAGTCCAGCAGTTTTTGTCCATAGTACAGTTTCTCCAGCATTAACAGGTATGGATCCAGTTAAAACCACAGATGTTCTTCCATCACAATATGAAATATCTCCAGAAGGGTTAGTTATAGAAGAAGTAGTTACTCCTACCGAGGGCGCGGGTACTGTAATTGTCATATCATCAAACCCATTAACGCAACTTCCAGAAACTGTCCATCGCATGATATAAGTACCTTCAATTAAGTTAGAAAATGTGCAATTGTATGCATTTACCCCACTATATGTAGGTATACTTGGACCACTTACTACTGACCATGTTCCTATTTGACCTGCACCAGAAGTTCCACCTCTAGAAGCACCAGAAGCTTGAGCAGATGTTGTACTTGTAAAACAAGCCGACGCAACCCTATCAATACCTGCTGTTACAGGGCTAACACCTCCTTTATTTGTAATAACCACATCATCAGTTGATACACAGCCTGCTGTATTAGTTACAGTCCATCTTAAAGTTGATAGCCCACCATCATTTGCAGTAGCTGAAATTAATGAATTTGGAAGAGCATTGTTTGCAACTGTTATACTAGCATTATTTGCACCTATAATTGACCATACTCCAACCTCCCCTGCTTGAAGAGTATTTCCCTCTAGATTAGCTGTATTGGCTCCAGGACAAATAGCCTTATTAGGTCCTGCATTTGCAAAGTTTGCTGCAAAAACAGTAACATCAACATCATCATATACTAATGAACCATCCAAGCAAGTTGTTGAAAGTCGAAATTTATACGTATACCCACCTAAAATACTAGTAACTGTAGTTGTTAAATTACTGGGATTTGTAATTATTGCTGTTGGCCCTTGAATTTGCTGCCAAGTAGTAACACCTGTTTGAAATAGCCCTGTTTTTCCTCCAGTCAAAGTTATTGTATTTGTAGCACATACCAACTGAGGCACACCAGCATTTACTGAACAATTTTGAGCAATGCTATTTTGCGAAAAAAAAATCGAAAAGAAAAAGAGAATAGTGAAAAAAAAATTAGTTTTTCTTATTAAATAGTATTTTTCATTTTTCATGTTAAAAAAATTAGGTGTCATCAAAATTAAGTGACAACACCATTTTAACAAAGAGTAAAAATACCTGAAAACTATATATTTTTTCACGTAAATATACTTGTATTAATTTCTAAATAAGGAGGAGCACCATATTTTTTAAATATCAGTAAAAAAATGAAAAACAGAAATAATGAAACAGCAAATTATTTCTGTTAACCCAAGAATAATAACTTCAATAAAAATGCTGCTAAAAACTGTTTCTATATTAGCAAAAAACGTTATAATGTATTGTATCTACGTTCTAAATTGTAAGATTAAAAAATAGACTAAAATCAGCTTACAAAGTCAAGCTGTTTTTTAAAACTTATTAATTTAACCCCACTAACTATATCGCTATATGTCTGCCATTAACGAATTTTAATTGGAAAGAATGTTATCTATAATTAATTTTTATAAGTAAATTTTATATACTTGAAATATAAAGCAAACGCATTCATTTTAATGATGTAAGATGTAGTAATTTTTTGATTGGCATTAGATTGGACTGACTTTTAATGTTTGCGGAAACCTTACAAACAAGAAGATTGAGGAAGAATAAAAACTGCTGCCTTCTCTGCCAGAGGGTCCTAACAATCAAAAGAAATATTCTATTTTTATAAACAGTTTTTCAATCTTTATTTAAATGAAGTGGAGGTTTCCAATTATTTTTGTTTTTATCTCCATTTACCACCTGTTTTTTTGCTGGACATGGAGCATCATTTGAACCAACAAAATCATATTCTCCATATGCCTGCCCATGACCATGGCAAAACTGACAACCCTCACAATCATGCGACATAGGTGATGCATTATACCAATTTGCATGACAAACGTTACATAAACCTTGCGCACCAGCCCAGCTAACACTTAACCCAGTAATTGTTATTTTTACAGTTCTGCTTATACCAGAAGTATTCCAGGGCGGACCATACCATGGGCCAGTGTATCGCGCACCATCATCTACATAAGAAGTTCCATTAACAACATCACGAATAATATATGGATTTCCTAAAGTATTAGTTTCTGTATATGATCCATGCGAATCGTGACAATCTAAACAAAGCATATTATATTGAGGTGCTCCGGAATATCCGCCCCATCCTCTTTTTGAATTTGGCCCGTGAGCAGTATTTGACCATCTGTAATCAACCCACCAAGGAGAACCTCCATAATTACAAGACTCTAATCCTCTTAAAGCAACTGTTGGTCCCTTTACACTTACAGGAAATCCTGGATTTGCTGGCCCAGTTCCTCCATTATGGCAACTTAAACAAAACCCATTGCTTGTGCCTACCCATGCAGTATTTAAATTAAATGGATCTGCAATGGGATTCGATTTAGCTGCAATATGAGCTCCATGACAATTTAAGCATTCCAGTTTTGCTCCACTAAACAATTGATCGGCATTACTAATATCATGATGACTGTTTACACCTCGCAGGGTTCCTTCTGTACCCCAACAAAAATCTCCATATGACTCATTCCATTGCAAAGTACCTGAAAATTTACTTGCAATATTTGGAGCAATGTTACCAATACCAAATGGGTTTAATGGTGTTGTTAATCTGGTTGCTCCATTAGAATCATGACAACTCATACAAAAATTCGAAACATCGGGATCACTATGCAATGAATCGGGTTTTAAAAAATGATAAATTGTAGCACTATTATCGGCATCAATAAGATTAACAAAACCGCTTTGATGTGCTGACATATCATGACATATAACACAACTAGCTCCATCCAATACTGCTCCATAATGAGCATGAGCATTTGCAAGAGGAAATTCACCAACTATAGCTCTTCTGCCACCAACCGGAATTCCATCTCCATTATCTTGTGCTATGTTATGGCAATCGGTACAATCACCGCTAGGCATAAAACCATTGTTATGAGGATGACACGTAATACAATTTGTTGCATTGTTATGAGCTCCACCACTACCATCGTGCTTATGATAATTTGTACTGGTATGACAAACTTCGCAAATTCCATTAAAAGTTGCATCGGCATCGGCATATGAATTTGCTCCATTTTCTGCTGTTAATACTACTGATTTTATTCCGCTGCTAGGAGTAACAATATTATTATTTACCATAAAAATATTTCCTTTGTCGGAATTATGAGTTTTATGGCATCTGGCACAGGTCATTCCCATATGGTCACCATAAGTATGACAACTTTTACATAAAACATCATTATTGGTTTGTCGTAATAAATTTCCATCATTTGTTACAGCATTATGCACACTATGACAACTTGAGCACTCAACTTTTGAATCTACTAAAACCATTGCATTTTGCGGAACTGCATTTAATCTAGGATCTGTAACATTATAAGTAATTCCAACTGGGTGACTTCCTTTATTTGCAGGATTATCTGAATATCGTTGTATGTCACGGGTAGTATGACAATTTTTGCACATAGCATCACCTGTGTTTGAAGTTCTTAAAAATGGCGGATAAGTTTGTAAGTGTTGGTTGTGACATGTTGAACAAACAATAGTATCATTAATAACTCTCAATAACATTTCTGGGTCTGTTGTTAAATTTGTTTCATATAATAAATTTACAGCATTTTTATTCCATGCATGAGAATTTCCACTTACACCTGGTATTGCTTTCATGGCATTTGTAAACGGCATTGTACTCGCAGTTCCCGAAGGATTATGGCAGCTAATACATAAATTTGAATTTCCTCCAACCATTGTTAATTGTGTGCCAGGAGAAGTATGGTTTATATGACATGAATTACATGTACCATGAGGTGCAGCTTTATTTAATACATTGTTAAATAAAAAATAAAAACTTGTTTTTAATTCATTACCATTTACAATTATTAATAATGTTACAAGAAAAAACAATAAAAGCGAACCTGATAAATATTTATAAAAGTGTTTCATTTAAACTATTTTAAAACAGTAAATGAGATTATCTATTATTTAATTAACATTTACTAAATCCCATATTACAATTGCAAAATTAGCATGTTATATAAAAAACAAGATGTTTACGAACACGCTTCGGCATGTTTTTTAACATCTTTTTAGGGGCACTTATTAATCTTTAACACAGCGCACAGATAAGGCATCTTTTTTATGATATCTTGAACGGCTAATATCATCGGTATTATGATATAATCTTCTTGTTCTTGCAAAGGCTGTATCAAATTCTGTAACTGTCCAAAAATATCCATAATTGATATAGTTTCTGAACTCTCCATCTCGATATCGAATTCCTCCCGGCAAAACTGTAAACCCACTTTTATTATTTGCTCCAATATTATCTGCCCAATGTTTATTTCCTTCTTCCTTCAATAATAAGCCAATTTCTTTGCCTCTATGTTCCATAATATTGCATGCAGTATCAATACCCGGTTCCAAATAATTTTCTAGAGTGCAAAATTCCTCATCAGACGGCACATGCCAGCCATCAGGGCAAACTTCACGAAGGTCACTAACAACATACCAAGTATAGAGTCGACCATAAGTTTTAACATTCTTTTCGTCTCCATTATATGCAAACTGAAATTTAGGTGACTCAAATTTGTTTATTTCGCCAGTATCGGGTTTATATGTTTCAATTTTATCTCCATTGTTGTATCTGGTAACTTTCAGATTTTTTTTAAGCCAAACCTGATTACCTATCTGAATTTTTTTATATCTATTTCCATCTATATCTTTTACTGTATTGCAACTGATAAAAAAAAATAATATAAGTATTAAAAATGATAATTTCATATTTGCATTGATTTTGCTGTATAATTTAAAATAATAATAGGTTCAATTTTCAGCAGATTTATAATTATTTTATTTTTTCTTACTATCTAAAAAAACAAACCCCGCAATTAAACGGGGTTCGTTTTTAATAATTCTATTAATAAGATGGAGTATAAGTTTTACCCGAAGTACTATGTGTTGTATGGCAATTTAAATTGCATGCCTTAGGATTGTTGTTAGGATAAAACATGTTTTGAGAATTTGTAGCAGGTGCAACATAAGTATGTCCAGTAATTGAATAATTAAAGTTTAAATTATGGTCTATTTCGCTTCCATGAGAATCGTGACACATATAACAACTACAAGCTTGACCATTATGATAATCATGCAAATTACTGCCATCATAAAACCGTGTATTGGTAGCAGCAACCGTATTATTAACATAAAGACCTGACTGATGGCATTTAGAACAGACCTCTGTTGTTGCAGCAGATGATTCTGTAGTTTTATAATTAGTTGTTCCATCCAATATGTGTAAAAGATTCGAACCGTGAGGACCTCTTCCTTGACCTGCTGTTGCTCTATTTGGGTTGTCATGACAATCTGTGCAATACATTCGTGAATTAGCAACCCAAGGAGCAACAAATGTCGCTGCATTAATTGGCTGATTTTTGCCAACTGCCATTACTGGATGGAAAGAATTGTTATTTGGATTATACTCTCTTGCCATATCTCTATTGTCTAAAACTTGACCTGCTGAAATAAACGTCAACTTTCCAAGACCATTAGCAACTATTGCGGCCGCCCAACCAGCTGGCTGATAAGTAGGTAATGTTGTAAAACTTGAATGACATTTATAACATACCTGATATTCTTGTGTTACAGGACCCTTCCAGGTGAAACCTGTTGGTGCTCCAGGGCTTGTATTAGTAACTCCGTAAATGGGTTCTACACCAGTTGCACCAATCATAGTAGGCAAAAGTGCTGGTGCAGTTGCCGTTCCTGCTACTGCTCCATGCGGATTATGACAGTCTACACACTCAACATGTCGATTGGTTCCGGTAAATGAAGATCCTAAAGTTTCACCACTTATATGTTTACGATATGTTAAGGCAGGATCGTGCTTATAAAAATTAGTTGTAGTATTAGTATAGGAACTAAAAGCAAGATGTACTTTCGCAGTTGCAGGTCCTGCTGCACTATGGCAACTTAAACATAACCCCTCTTCTTCATTCATTAAATCTGTTCCAGTTCCAGCACCAGCATATGTTGCAGGTCCAAGTAAATTTCTCTTATTTGAACCATGTCCATTATCGTGGCAATTTAAACAAGTATTTGTAGAAGCAGCTCCTTTATGTGAAGATGCCGCCCACATTGCTGCATCAACAACAGGAACTGTTACGCCATCACTAAATGGCGTAACATCACCATTGGCTCCATTTGCATCATGACATTTTAAGCAGAATGATTCTGCGCTTGTTTTTACTAATGGGTCATATGTTATAATATTAGCATAACCTAAATCGGGATCAAGAAATTTAACTTGACCATCTTTATGATCGCCCATATAATGACATTTAATACAATCAGCAACAGTAGGAGCAGCACTTGAGTGATGTGAAGTTCTTACAAAATCTCCACCTGCACCAACAACTGCACGTCTTCCTCCAACTGGACCAACACCAGGTTTATCCTGTGCTGTGTTATGACAACCTAAACAATCTGTTTGAGCAGCAAAAGCCTTACTATGAGGATGACATGTTACGCATTTTACAATAGGGACAGCAAGATGACGAGCATCTGCAGTGCCAATACCTGTATTTGTAAAGTGATCGGTAACAGTGTGACAAACCTGACAAACACCATTTGTTCCTGCCCCAGTTGCATAATTCGAACCACTAGCATTTGTAGCAAATCCCACTACTTTTGTTCCACTGTTAGGTGTTAAAATATTATCATTAATTAAATAAATATTTCCAGAACCAGTATTATGACCATAATGACAAGTAGTACAGGTCATATTTTTATGGTTCAATGTTATATCATATCCTGCATAAACATGGCAAGTAGAACAAATTGCATCATTAGTAGCAGTTCTTAAGATATTGCCGTTTGATGATGCTGATGCATGAGTATCATGACAAGTACTACAAACAACTTTACTAGAAGCGCTCAAAGGTAAGCCCATAGCCTGAAATCTAGAATCAGCTAAAGAATATGGAATACCTACTGGATGAGTTCCTTTATTTGCAACATTTAAAGCATATGTTTTAAGATCTCGAGCAACATGACATTGTAAACAAAGTGCATCTTCAGTATTGGCAATTCTTAAAAAATTCGGATTTACATTTGAAGTATGTTGGTCGTGACAGGTAGAACAAACAATTTGACCGCTATAAACTCTTGACACCATGCCTGGATTTGTTGGAGCATTTGTTTGATAAAGTGCTTGATCTGTATTTGCATTCCAGTTATGTGAAGTTCCACTAGTACCCGGTACTGCTTTCATTAAATTTGTAAAAGGCATTGTGCTTGCGGTTCCTGTAGGGTTATGACAACTCATACATAAATTAGCATTACCATTAACAGTAGTTAATTGCATCCCTAGGGTATTATGATTTATATGACATTGAGCACACACATCGTGAGGTACAGCTAATGGAGGTACAGTAACAGCAAGGCTTGATGCAGCACTTGTACCACAACTATTTGTTGCCGTAACAGTAATATTTCCATTTTGACCAATAGCACCAGAGGTAACAATTATAGCAACTGTACCAGTGCCACTTGTTATAGACCAACCTGCAGGGACAGACCAATTATAAGTTGTTGCACCAACAACTGCAGCTATACTATAATTTAAACCCGCAGTAGCAGCTGCCACAGAAGTTAATCCTGTTATAACACCAGGTGTTGCAGGTATTGTATTTACTGTTTGTGTTCCACTTGCTGTTGTTGGACCACCAGCCTTTGTTGCTGTTGTAGTCATATCAGCAGAAACAGAACTACTTACGGTCAGAGTGTGCCCACTAACAGGTGTAGCAGAAATATCGGCTGTAATCCAAAAATAATAAGTTGTTGTATTTGGTATATTTAACGAAAAAGCAGTAAAGGTTTTAAGACCAGGACCACCAGGTGTAGCATTTGTTGCAAGTAAAGTAGCAGTAGCTAAAGAATTGATTGAATTCCACCAAATTTTATAATTTGTTAAATCTGCTGCAACATATGTACCTGTTGTTGTAAACTGAAAATTTGTTAATGTTGAAGCGCCTCCTGAACAGGCAATATTAAAGGCATGAATTGGCACCTTGGTTGCCGATCCGCACAAAGATGCTGCACCAACTGAAGTTGTTGGGTTAGAAATTGTGAGAGTTGGCGTAGCAGCAACTGCCATAGGTAAAACCATTGCCGACATTGCGTATCTAGAACTTACATTAATAGTACCTGTAGCTGCATCATCTGTTGTATTTGCAACAGGAATGGCTCTCTTTGCAGGTTCAGTTTTCCAACCATAAGTAGTTGTGCCTGTACTTGTTCCTCCACTTGTCCAATTAGCTTTAATTGTATAAACAGGAACTACCGTACTTCCTGTATTTACGATACAAGAATAATAAACTGCTTGTTGATTTACATTTACAGCCATTGCAGCGCTTAATGTTTTTGAAGTTGTAGCAGCTGTATTACTAAACCCATTACCTGTTGTAATAGCTGCAACTTGATCTACACCTGCAAAAACCGTATACCAAACGGTAACATTCAAATGTGTTCCTCCTAATGTAACATTTAAAGCTTTTGCAGTACCGTTCATTACCACATTGTCTTTTAAATAATACAACCAAGTATGCATTCTTCCACTAGTTGCTCCATTATCTGTGGCTTTTGTTAAGGTTACACCGTCATAAGTAATAACTGTTGGATCTGCCTGAGCTGCACTTCCTGTAACAATATGAGAAATAGACACCACTAAAATACGGTTTGAACCTGCTGCAACAATGGGCGAAATGCCAGTACATGTTCCCGAAGCCTGATCATAGGCTTTTGTCCAAGCTGTAGGTTGTGTGATTTGTGCATTTGCTGTTATTATTAAGTTTAAAGAAAAAATTAAACTTAAAATTGTGAATTTAAATAAATTCATTTTTTTCATATTATTTGAAATTATTCTGTTGCTATTTATTTTTTTGAAAAACAATTATTTATTCAAAATAAGTTTTTCTGTTTTTGAAATACCATCGGAAACTACTTTCACAGTATACATACCTGAAGCAAATTTACTAAGGTCAATGTTCTCTTTATTCTTATTATAAATTTCAGAAAATACAACCTGTCCTATAGAATTAATTACTTCTAAAGTCCATGCATTTTGACTTGTATTAGAATATGAAACTGTAATATAACCTTTAGTAGGATTTGGGAAAACCAAAAGATTATTATCAAGATTATTATTGTTAACATTTAACATTGATAAATCTAATGTTTGAGACATTGTACCATCAGGACAAAATCCATTTGATACAGTTAAAACAACATTGTATACTGAAGGAGCAACATATTGATGAATAGGATTTATCTCAGTACTTGTTTGCCCATCTCCAAAATCCCAAGCATAACTTAAAGCATTAGTCGAATTATTTGTAAATGTAACTTCTAGACTATTGTTTACAAAAGAAAATTGAGGAATAGCAACAGGAGTAACAGTGATTTCTGCGCTTCCCGTGTTATTCTGACTGCTACAACCATCACCCGATAATTCAGTAATCTGATAAATTCCTGCATCAACAACAGATAAATTATATTGATAATCATTTGTACTTACAGAATTTAATATTGTACCGTTTATGCTATAAGTAAAATTAAATGGTGCATTACCGGTAAATTCAATTGGAATTTGAGCAGAGGCATCTGAGCAAATTGTTGTATTTACAGAAGCCATTACCGAAGAAGGAATTGGTTTTACAATTACCTCTTGTGCTTGTTGCGATACAATATTTGTGCAATTTGCATCTGTAATTGTTGAGATATTGTATAAGCCAGATTGATTTGCAACAATATCAAAGGTGTTAGAAACAGAAGTATAATGTATTTCATTTTGCCCATCGATTGTGTATGCAAAATCCCATGGCGAATTACCTGTAAATTGAACGGGCAAAATTACTGATTCGCCCTGACATACTGAGACAGCCGGCATGCCAGAAACAAAACTAGCTGTTGGTAAAGAGTCCATTGAAATATTTGCATTTCCAACAAAAGTATTCCCAATACAACCACCTGCAGAAACTGCAGTTACTTCGTAAAATCCAGCATCCGAAGTTGAAATAATATAAGGATTATTTGCAGTTAAAATTGTTGTAGGATTTATACTATCTTTTGTATAAGTAAATGTCCATGGAGATGTTCCAGTAAATTGTATTGGAATATTTATTGAACTTCCTAAGCATACTACTGCATTCCCAGTTGAAATATTTGTTGTTGGTATTGAGCTGTTAACAGTCACTTTTGCACTTCCAGAAAAACATGTACCAGTTTTATATAAATCATTTAAAGCAACAATTTCATAAACTCCACCTGTATTAACATTTAACACATAAGGATTATTATTAGTTGTTACAGAAACCGGATTTAAGCCATCAATAGTATATGTAAAAGTCCAAGGTGCCGTTCCTGTAAAATCAATTGTAATATTTGTAGTTTGATTTGAGCAAATTGTTGCATCAGAATTTACAATATTGGAAGTAGGCAAAGTATCGGCAACATTATACACAACTAATTCTCCATTATTCATTGAAGTTATAATTACCCTTTCCTGAGAATCAAACAATACATCAAGCGGCACATTTAATTCACCAGGCAGTGTTCCAAACTGTCCAAAACGGGTAACAAAAACATTGCTTTCGTTAAAAACAGAAATATTTCCCTGATAAGGATCACAAACATAAAGGTTGCCACATTTGCCAACAGTCATACCCTGAATTCTGTAGAATTGACCGTTCCCATTTCCTGCAGAAGCAAAACTTCCTTGTATAACACCCGACAAATTAAAGTTCCAGATTTTACAAACCGGTAAACCACTCATTCCAACACCCGGACCATAACCACCATGTTCAGAGACTAAAATTCTACTGTTTCTTGTATCGTAAACAACTTCAGAAGGAAAAACTAATATACCCAAACCAATAGTTTGAACTAATACACCAGATACATTTAATACTAATACTGATTTTAATTTACCATCGGCTACATAAAGTAATCCATCCGGACTAAAAGTCATTGAAGAAGGAAAAACACAACCAGTATAAAATTCAGTTGCAGTTCCGTTTGATTCAATTTTATATATTTTTCCGTTTACACCATCACCAACAAATAATTGATTTGCGCTATTTATTGCCAACGAAAGAGGAGATCCACCAACCGAGATGGTTTCAAGATAGTTGCCCTGCAAATCATATTTTATAACAGCTTTTTGAAATGCATCTGTTACATATAAAATATCATTATGATCGATGGCAACACGAACCGGAGATTGAAGATTCTGAGTTATGCTTGACTCGTAAGCAGCGTTTTGCGCAGAAACACTTCCAGCACAAACGATTAAAGTAACTGCTATGATTGTAAATTGGTTAAATAGTGTTTTCAAAATATTAATTTTTTAAATTTAACTTTTGGTTTTACGTTAGAAAGAGTTAAAAGTTATGTTTATTAACCGTTTTTTTAATATCCTTTTTAAAACAAATATGACTCTTTGACAAAGAACTTTTTATCTAATATATTCCTTTTGGGAATGGCAACCAGGAAAACAAGTTCCGCCGTTTTCTCTGGCAGAAAAATTCATTTTAAAACTCCACTTACCAAACTTTACATTGTCTTGAATTAAATGCTCGTTAACAGTTGCATGCATATCATGACACATTGTGCAATTTCTTCCTTTTTTGCCATTAATATGGACAAAGTGCAAATTTGTTTCACCATTTCTAAAACCAGTTGCCGATTTAGTTTTTTCAGCTTCAAGTATTCCAGCTTCATGGCAATCAAAACATAAAGAGAAAGTATCTTTTTTTGCAAAAGCATAATTTTCTTGTGGAAATATTTTAGTTAGCAAACTATTATTTACAGATGCGTGTGACTTATGACAAGAAGAGCAACCACCCTCAATGGCAGGATGAATAGTTTTTCCAAATTTTAACTGCTGATTAATATTTGTGATTTTTTTATTTCCAGCTGAAATAGTTTTATTATGACAACTTAAACAAAGTTCCTTTTCAGATAAAATTAATAGCTTGCTTTGATCGGTAGAATGAGGAGAATGACAATTTACACAAAGCTTTTTTTGATTTACAATATTATGAACGGACTTGCCACTTTCTATCTCTGTTTTAATAGCATCGTGACAAGTATAACATAAACCCGGCATTTTATCGACCAATGAGAATGTTTTGCCTTGTGAAGGAGGATGATTAGCTGCATCACCCTGATGACAATTTGTGCAACCATCATCTAATGCTGCACTATGTTTTGATGATTTCTCGACTAAATCAGAATGACAATCGGTACATTTAGGATCAACTAAATTATTACTATTTGAGATTATTCTTTTCTCAATTAATACTAAATTATTGTTATTTGTTAAATTATCAGAAAAAAGAAAATTTAAAATTACAGGCCAGAGAATTATATATGTAAATAATTTTCCCATAATTAGAATTTCCTTACAATCTTTAAATAACCACCATAAAAATTAATTCCTTCGGACAAATAATTTCTTCTGTAAAGCTCTGTACCTGCAGAGAAATACAATTGCCTATAGACAGTTGTAAAATCAAGTCTTGCTGTTAAATAATCCAATTCCGTACCATTTACTTTTTGATTCATATAACCCGCACTTGCCGAAATGGTGGACATTCCCCAGATTCTATATGCAACTTTACCAGAAAAAGAAGTAAATTTTTGAGTTAATGAATCGCCGGTCATTTTATAATCGCGAACACTACCATGCAAGCTAACATTTACTCTTTGACTAAAATTCTTTTGAAGATCTAAATAATACCATAACATAGTATAAGGAATTACATTGCTATGGTAAATACTATATTCTGTTCCGGCTTTTGCAAACTTATATTCGAACATTGCTCCATAAGTTTGTTGTGTATAATAATTCAAAACCAGATTTTCTACTTTCTCCTGCATTATATAATCCATCTTATTGAAGCGATAATAAAACTCCATCAGTTGTTTAAATAACCTTACTCCAGCATAAAAACTTTGATTATTTGCAACATATTTATATGAGCCTGGCTGGTTTGCTACATAATCAACATAAACGGCAGTACCATTTGGTATAAGCCCACCAATAATTCGCTGAATTTCAAAATAATTGTTTCTTTCAATTAAAATATAGTCAAAATTTAACTGATAAATAATTGTTCCTGTAACATCTCTAACAATTATGGAAGCAGGGTCTATATAAGGTCTATTTAACAAAACAACATTACCATCTGTTAAAACATATTCTTCATGAATTGCCTGAAACATTATAGGATCACTTTCGGTTGTCTGAAATTGTTTTGTGTATTTATATGACATTGAAAGCATCCCATTTGTCGGTATTTTCTTATTATAACGAATATCAAAACCTGCTAAATGAAGACTACGTTTATAAAAATCGCTTTTCTGAGTATTATATTCATAAATTAAACTAGAATACAAACTCTCATATAATTTATGGCTAACTGCACTTTTTACATTATGTTGAATAACTTTATTTGAATCTTGTTTTAAATTATTAAACCCATAACTGGCAACAAAATTGAAGTTCTTAGGAAGTTTTAAAGAAAGATTTTCGAAAGCCTGAAGCCTGTCTAAATTATAACTCCCTTTTTGTATTGACTTTGAAATATTAGAACTAAAATTATATCTCCTTTTAAAATCAAGATTGTAATTATTATATAAACTAATAATATCTGCTTTGTTTTTTAAATTTATATATTCCGTTGAATTGATAAACTCATTATGGTTATATGATAATTCATTTCTATCATCAAGCTTTGTTAAATTAAAAGAAGATCTTGCATATATATCACTTTGTTCCTGATTAAAAAAGCGACCTGTTTGCAATTCATCCTGATAATTCTTAGAATTTGAATATCCTATTTGTGTTGGTAAATATTTATTGGCATAAGATAACATACCACCATAATTTCTATTATTCGATTTAATATTTGCAAGACTTTCGCGATTTTGATAAAGCTGGTTAAATGACGCAAACGTTGTTAAAGAAACTGGTTTTTCGCTAAAAAAGGTTGACCTTAAATCTAATTTATTTAATGTTCTTGCTTCGGCACGATCAGGAAATACTAAATATTGATCTCCATCAAAACCAGTGTTATATTCCGCATCTACATCGAGCAGCATAAATTTAGGATCCCAGATAGCACTTCTTGTATTTATTAATAATCCGCCTGTATAATTTTTACTTTTTTGAAATTCTGAAAGTAAATCACGATCAATTTTTTGTTCTCTATAAAACCCTTCTACTTTTGCTTCACCATTTATATAAATTAATCTCCATAATTTAAAAGAAGATTTCTGCTTACTTTCACCAAGTAAAGTTTGCGCATATCCATATCCGGATACAAGAATTAACAACAATATTAATATTCTTGCTTTCATTAATTATTTGAAAATATATTTATCCTCACCTCCATGTGGATTATGACATTCTGTACAATTTGTTTCACCTAAATCTGCGTGTGCCTCATTTTTTAACACATCTTTAGAATCGTGACAGTAATAGCAAAGTTGCTGACCTTCGCGCAATACTAATTTTTTATAATCAGACATATGTGGATTATGACAAGCAGTACATCCACCCGAAGCAACTGGTCCGTGCAAATATTTATATTTTTTATTAAAATCTTCGTGACATTGATAACAAAGCTCAGGTTGTTGCATGGTTAACGAGCCATCATTATGACAATTTGAACAATCATTTGATTTATATGGTTCATGAATAACAGAAGAACCTGCTATTTGTATGTTTGATGCTTCAAGTAAAGCAAGGCTATCAGTTTTAACTGAATCTGTAACGGCAATCAAAGGTTTTGCGTTAGGATCTGGAACCCCATCAAATAAAGTTGACATTACCTTATATGTAGCAGTGGGACTACATGCAACAAAAAACAATACAAGTATTATTAAAAAAATAAAATTATGTGTCTTTATAAATTTATTCACCTTTAATAATATTATTTAAGTTCAACACCACCATAAACGGTAATTTTATCTGGTCCAAACTGATTTGTAACAAATATCAAATATTTTAATTTAAATCTTGAATCAACATATTTTTCAAAATACTGCAAATTATTGTAGTCTATTGTTATATTAGCTGGCATATACATATAGCCTGGTCCCTGATAATGACCACCAAAATGCATTAAAAACTGTCCCTTACTATTAAACATTTCTACTAATTCATACATAGCATCAACTACATATATATTTTCATCATTATCAACAGCAACTCCTTTTGGTCGGTAAAACTGACCTGGATTATTTCCATAACTACCGGCTGAACTAATAAATTCTCCTTCTAAAGTATAAGCCTTAACATTATACCCACCAATATCCGTCACATATACTTTATTATTTTTTATATCCATATTTACAGGCGAATACAAATAACTTTCGTCACCCTGAGCAGCTTCTGGAAAAGAGTATAAGAATTTATAAGTAGAATCATTTTTATAAACATTTATTTTATTTCCTTTAATATTTACAACAAATATTTTATTGTCAAAAACAGATACATCTGTCGGCCTGAAGTTTTCAGTTTCCCCAAATGCATTTAAATATTTTCCTGTTTTATCAAATATTACTATTTGATTTCTTCCGCCATCAGCTATATATAGATTTTCATTATCATCAAGACAAGAATTAATAACAGATTTTAATTGCCCTAATCCTGTAGGAATAAAAAAATTAAAACTATGTTTTTCCAAATCAATTACCTCTAAACCTTGGATACCGGTATCGGAAATATAAATTTTGCCGTTTCTTATTTCTATTCCATAAGGCTTTGCAATTGCATTTTCTTTTTCTTCACCAAAAACATATCTTTTAAATGCAGATTGTTTTCTTACTATATCAATTGAACTACTGAACTTTGTTAAAAACTGTATTCGTGTGGTGTCTGGCGGTGACGGAAAAACAACAACATTATTAGTTGTAGCTTCACCTATGTGTCTGTTACATGAAACTAAAATAAAAGAATAAATCCCTATTAATAATAATGTATAAAAAGTTTTTTTTGACATTTTAATATAATTTTAATTTTAAAGGGCGAGATTATCGCCCTTTAAAATTAATAATAATTTAAACAAACAAATTATTTAATATGACAGGTTAAACAAAGCTGACTAGCATTGTTTGTCATTCTTTGGAAACTTGTATATTGGTTATTGTGAGGATTGTGGCATGACGCACATTCCATTTTACCACCAAATAACATTTTGGTTGCAATTGTTCCACCTAAAGCAGCTGTTGTTATTGGTCTTAAAGCACCATCAGCTGTAACTAAAGCAGCATCATATGTGAAAGAAATTGGATGATCATTTGTTAAAGCTGCTCCAACTAATGTGGTAGTAGTTGGATAAGCAACACCTAAAGTACTACCTAATGGAAGTGTATTTCCAATATGGTTATTTAAAGCAACTGTTCCATCATGACAACTTAAGCATAATAATGAATTACCACCTGGTGCAGCACCAGGAGTTGCATTAAATGTTGAAGATTGAGCACTAGTATACATTGTATATACTGTAGAGCTTGTTGTGTGACTCCATAATGGAGCTTGAGATACTGCCATTGCATTATGTGGAGTATGACAAACACCGCAAAGTTTATTTGAAGCCATTGTATTCCAGGCCTGTGCGCTCATGTCATGCGGAGTTCCTGTAATAGTTTGAGCAAAACTCATTGAAGTTACAGCAAGTAACATCAAAGTAATAAAACTGATTTTTTTCATTTTAATGATGATTTTAAGTTTTTTTAATTTTTCAACACAAATATATTTAATATATCATTACTAGTTTTATGTTTTTCAACATCTTTTTTGTTAAGGAGAGTCATTACTAAATCGTATTATATCTCATTTAATGAGACTATTACAATTTATTTAGAATCATTACAATCTGCTTAATAACTCATATTTTGAGTATGTGTTTTACCGTGACATTTAATTAAACAATACCCATTATTATTTCCGGTATCTACAAATTTTAAATTTCCAGTTGCGTCAGAACTCACAATTTTTGTGTCAAAATTTATAAGATTGGAGTTATTAATATTATTTCCCTGACTATTGCTTATACCATGAGGATCGTGACAAACATTACAGGATGTGTTTTGACCTCTTATATGTTTATTATGTTCTTTAAAAGAATCATTATTTAATATACTGTTTCTATTATGGCATGAATAGCAGAGTTCATAACTGGAATAAGATTCTATCGGACTTCCAATTGTTTCATATTTATATTTTAAAATCTGAGGATAAATAGATCCATGTGGTCCGGAAGCGGAAGTTCCGTTGCTTGCATGACAATCGGTACAATAAATCATGCTTGATGTAGTTAGCGGAGAAATAAGACTCGGTACATTATTATTATTCCCTACACCAGCAATAGGGTGGAATGATGGATTTGAAGTATTGAATTCTATTCTTACATTATTTTGCTCTATTTTTCTGGCAGTAGAACTTGTTGTAAAAGCATTAACGGAATGGCAACGATAACATAATTCATACTCATATTGAATTTTATTTATTGCAATTCCATTCTGATCAACTCCTTTAACTCCGGAAATAAAACCGTTTGCATATGGAGCACTTGCGTTTGTTGCATTAGCAGAGTGTGAATTATGGCAATCGGCACATTCTACATGTTTTGCCGAAGGAATAGCCGCTTCGTTTGGATCGTGCAAACCATTATAATTATACACACCATGAGTATATGTTTTTACAAAATCGGCTTCTAAATTAGTATTGGCAACGTTTCCGTTATGGCAATCCAAACAATTATTTTCTTCCTGCTGAGATTTCATTAAACGTGCTTTTCCTTTTGCATTATGTGTACTATGGCAATTTTCACATGCATTTTGCGAAACATTTGCATAAGGTTCATCAATATGAAGCCATGGATTTTTACCAGTGCCATTCCAAGTTGCAGTTGATGTTTGATGTGATGAAGTTTGCCAGTTTGTTCTATCGTGACAAGTAATACATAATGCCGATGACTGATTTGAACTGGCTAAAAAATTTGTGAAATTATTTTTATGTGGATTATGACAAGAAGTGCATTGTACCTTAGAATTTCTATCTAATTTTGTAGGAAAGGCTGGCATAGCCCTTAATTGTCCGTCTTTACCGGCAAGCGCAGGATCATAAATAAATGATATTGGATGATCGTCAGATAAATCAGTTTTTAAATTATGCTTATTTATAGGCATAGTTGTGATACCTCCACCGAATGAAATTTCTTCGGGTCTGCTCAATACTTTTCCCAAAGCGATAGTTCCATCGTGGCAAGATAAACACATTGCAGAACTTCCATCGGGTTGCCCTGCAGTTGCCTGAAATGATGAACTTACTGCATTATCATATAAAGTATAATAAGAACCAGGATCGCTCCTGTTCCATAATGGTGATTGAGGGTTGCTATTATGTGAAGTATGGCAGAAAATACAAATTTCATTTTCATTTGTTGCCTTAATTGTTCCAGGGCCGCTTACAGATAAATTGTGAACAGTGTTAGCCACTGATTGTGAGTTAGCCATTACAGGAACAAATAAAATAATTACTAACCAGAGGTATGTTTTCATATCTTTTTAATTAACCATTTGAAAAATCTGAATTCTTGAATTATAACTATCAGAAACATATATATAGTTTAGGGAATCGATAAAAATACCGGAGGGCATCCAGAATTTTTCTTTCTCCTTTCCTTGTGAACCAAAATAATATAAAAAAATGCCTTTTTTATTGAAAATCTGAACGGTGTTAAAAAGTGCATCAGCTATATAAATATTTCCTTCGGAATCGATTGCGATACCTTTTGGTCTGGCAAAATCACCGGTTGCATCACCTTGTTTGCCAAATGTTGAAACAAATTGCCCATCTTTATTAAATATTTGTACTCTAAAATTCATTGCATCTACAACATAAGCAAAGCCATCTTTATCGATACTAATAGAAGTAGGAAAATTAAATTCACCATTATTATTTCCTCTTGTGCCTATTGTTTTAATTCTTTCGCCTTTATTATTAAGTATAGAAATTTTATGAGATTTTGTTTCAACAACCCAAATTTCATTTGTTAAATTAGAAAATGCAATTCCAGTTGGTTGATCTAATTTTAAACTATCATTTAAAACAACACATTCAGTTTTGTCATTATTGATTTTATAAATTTGATTCAATTTTGAATCAGTGAACAAAATCTCATTTTTTGATATCGAGCAAATTCCAACAAGTGAAGTAAAATAATTTTCTCTTTTCTTTAAAAAGCGAGGGATTTCACTTTCTTTATTCCGAATATTAAAAATAGTATTATTGCCCTGATCTAAAACTAAAAAGGAATCTGGATTTAATGCTAATACAGAAATTGGTTTAGAAATTTCAGGAATATCTTTTTTTCCGAAAACTACCTGACCAATTTTTTCAGACAGATTTGTTTTCTTTTCACTAATTGAGGGAAATTCAGAAACCCATTTTATTCGACTTTTAGTATTTAACTGCCTTTCATTTAACAATACAGTATCCTGAGACTGGCTTACTAGAGTCTTAGTTAATAAAAACAAAAAAAAGATTAAATGTTTAAAAAATAATCTAATTAACATATTTGTGTAATGTAAAATGCAAATATAATAGATTCAGGTGGCCAAATTTCTGCTTTATAACATGTTTTTGCTTTTCTTAAGTTTCTTTGAAACTTTCTTAAATTTAAAATTTAGCTACCTTATTTTGGAAATACAGTTAATAAAAATAAATTTAAGTAGTAGTGCAAAATAGTTTCGCAGAAATTTAAAACCGTAAACTTCTGGTAATATGCCACAAGCCATGCTTATTTATAAATTTTTCGAGCATTTTCGAAGTTTTGACAGAATAAACCCCATTAATTTCTTTAAAATCAAAAATATATAGCTTTAAAGTTTTCAATAATTTTAATTTTTAAACAAGAAAATCTTTTTTAAATTTGCATTACCAAGCAAACTGCATTTAATCTAATCATGTAAATTTCAGTACATTTTTGATGTGAATTTTGATTGGGCTTATTTTTATAGCTTTCAAAAAACTATATAAACAAAGAGAATGAAGAAGAATTAAAAACTTCAACTTTCTCTGTAACATAACAATTACCTGCTTTTGAAGAAAATAAATAATAATAGTTCAGAGTTTAAAAATTTAATTTCTGTAGATAAAATACTTAATATTCCAGACATTAAAATTTTAACTAATGATTATGGCCGAAAATTGGTACTGTTTTCTATTAGAAGTTCACTAAATTTTTACAGATCAGAAATTTCAAGAGGTAAAGTTTCACCATCAATTGATGAAATTATAAACCATATAAAAAATACAATTAAAACAAATTGCAATAAAAGTTTAAAAAAAGTAATTAATGCTACGGGTATTATTATTCATACCAACCTTGGCAGAACCCCTTTTGGGGAAGATTTATTAAAAGATTCACTTGAAGTTTTAAAAGGTTATAACAATTTAGAATTTAATTTACAAAAAGGTTCCAGAGGAAACAGAAACGATCATGCTACCGAATTACTAAAATATATAACAGGCGCAGAAGATGCAATAATAGTAAATAATAACGCAGCAGCTGTTATGCTTTTACTTAGAACATTTGCGAAAGATAAGGAAGTAATTGTTTCCAGAGGCGAATTAATAGAGATTGGCGGATCATTTAGAATTCCAGATATAATGGCTGCTTCTGATTGCCAAATGGTAGAAGTTGGAACAACAAACAAAACAAATATTGAAGACTACCAAAAAGCAATAAATAACAATACAGCAATACTTTTTAAAGCACATAAATCAAACTACCAAATTACCGGCTTCACAAAAGAAGTACAATTGGAAGACCTGATTTTACTAGGTAAAAAAAATAAAATTCCAATAATTTATGATATTGGTTCTGGCCTTTTACAAAAAAATTCGAATAAATTTTTAATAGATGAGCCTACTGTAAAAGATTCGATAAAAAAAGGAGTTGATTTAATCTGTTTTAGTGGCGACAAACTTTTGGGAGGTCCTCAAGCTGGTATTATTGTTGGAAAAAAGAAATATATAAGTAAGCTAAAAAAAGAACCACTACTTAGAGCTTTAAGAGTTTGTAAAACTACAATAGCTATACTTGAAACTACATTTACATATTATTTAGATGATGATGTTTTAAATAAAAAGAACTTTATATTTAAAACATTTAACAGAAAACCACAGGAGATTAAAAATATCGCTCAAATATTTTCAAATAATTTAAAAGAGCTTAATATAAATTCAGAGATAGTTTCAAGTATTGGTCAAACAGGTGGCGGAACAGTTCCAAATGGCAAAATACCTAGTTTCTCGGTAAAATTAATAATTAATGGTAATAGCAAAGAGCGTTCAGATTTTGCCGAAAGAATTCATTATTCTTTATTACAACATCAAAATCCGATATTGGCAATTCTTAAAAAAGGATATATTTATTTTGATATGCTAACAATATTCGAAAATGAGCTCGATGAAATAACAAATGTTGTTAAAGAAGTTTATTCAAAAATTAAACAATAATTTATATGAGGCACTTAATAATGGGAACAGCGGGTCATGTTGATCATGGCAAGACTGCACTTATTAAGGCACTGACAAACATTGATTGTGACACACACAAAGAAGAAAAACTAAGAGGCATAACAATAAATTTAGGGTTTTCATATTTAAATTTATCGAGTGGTGAATCAATTGGCATTATTGATGTTCCCGGACATAAAGATTTCATAAACACCATGGTTAGCGGCGCATGTGGAATTGATTTTGTGTTACTTGTTATAGCAGCCGACAGTGGAATAATGCCCCAAACAATAGAACACGTAAATATCATAACTGCACTTGGAATAAAAAACGGGATAATTGCTTTAACAAAAGTTGATTTGGTTGACGAAGAATTAGCAGAAATGGCCAAATTTGAAATAATGGAATTTTTAAATAATACTCCATTAAAAAACATCCCTATCATAGGCGTTTCTTCAACTTCAGGGCAAGGACTAAGCGAATTAACAAATAGCATTGAAAAAATAATTCCTCAAATTGCAGAAAGAAAAAAAGGTGAAACTTTTCGATTATTTATTGACCGAACATTTACAGTAAAAGGAATTGGAAACGTTGTTACAGGAACTGTTTTAAATGGAGATTTAAATATCGGACAAGAAGTTTTTTTATTACCCGGCGACACCAAACACAAAGTAAAGTCAATAGAAAGACATGGTCATTCTGTAAATTCAGTAACCGCAGGAGATAGAGCTGCAATACAATTAATGGGCATTAAAAAAGAAGACATTAAAAAAGGCTCGTTAATTTCCGATAAATTGTTGGAATCAACAAAAATGGTAGATGCATGCATTACACTTTTTGACAACAATTTTAAACTGCAAAATTGGTCAGTTATTACATTTCATTCGGGCACATTCGAAAGTCAGGCAAGAATGCATAAAATAAATGAAGACGGAAAAAATATAATTGTACAGTTTCATTTTGATAAATCAGCAACATTATTAACAAATGACAAATTTATTATCAGAAATTCATCTGGCGATAAAACAATTGGTGGTGGTTATATAATTGATGCCTTTCCTCTTCACCATAAAAAGAGAACTACTAAGCTTGTAGAATCATTATCCTCATTATCAAAAAGCATTTTAAACGAAAATAATTTAACCGATTTAATTTGTATAGAACTTAAAAAAGACATTCGCCCTTTTACGATTAAACAAATTGCAGATAAATTAAATTTAAAACCTGAAGACATACTTATTCAAATTAAAAATCAACCTCAACAAGTTAGCATAATCAACGAGAACATTTTAATTTACATCGAATACGAAAATATTTTTAAAAATAAAATAATTAATCTTTTAAGGGATTTTCTTAAAGAAAATACATTATCAAATACAGGACTAACATCAATTGAAATTCTGGGAAAACTAAACCTATTAAATATTACTTGTGGAAAAGAATATTTAGAAAAATTGATGATAAAAATGGATCGTGAGCAATTAATAGAGAACAAGAATAATTCATGGGTTTTAAAGGGATACAACCAATCAATAGACTCAAAAACAGCAGAAGAAATTAATTGGTTGGAAAACGAGTTTTTAAATTACGATATTCAAAAACCAGCTTTGTCTGAAATTGAGGAACGCGCTTTTTCAAAAAAAATCACAAAAGACAAAATAAAAAAATATTTGCATTATTTAACCGGACAAAACAAGCTAATTCTTTTTAAAAATGATTATGTGCATTTTGAAATTGCAAAAAAATATAAATCATTTTTGTTAAACGAGTTAAAAACGAATGAAAATGGAATAGAAATTAATGAGTTTAGACAAAAAACAGGAGTATCGAAGAGACTGGCACCAATACTTATTGCATTATATGAATCTCAAAAAACAATTACAACACAGAATTCTGGAATTAAGGTGCAAATATTTTTAAAGAAATAAAAAAAGCCGCCTCATTTCTGAGACGGCCTTCTATCAACCTAACATAAGCTTATTCTTTAACAAGCTTAACCATCATACTTTTTTCTTTGTTATAAACTTTCATGAAGTAAACACCTGGACAAAGATTTTCAACATTAATTAAATTTGATTTCTCGTTTAATCCGTTGATCATATAAACTTCTTTTCCATTAATATCTACAATACTAATATTCATATCAGCATTTTCAATATTTGTATTTACATAAACGTTTCCATTTGTAGGATTTGGATATGAAGTAAATGCAACTTTCATATTTGTAGAATTCACGTTGATATTTGTTATATTAATACATTGTGAAGTATCGCTACAATTATTTAAAGTTACAATAACAGCATAATTACCATCTAAAGCTGGAGTGAATGATTGTGAAGTTTCTCCAATTTCAGGTGTATTTGTATCACAATTTATCCACTGATAACTTGCTCCTGATAAAGTAGCTGTTATAGTTCCGGCTAATACAGTTGCTGAAACATCTACTGCGTCATAGATAGTTAAATCTGTTGTTACAGTGCTATCGCAGCCATTAATTGCTGTAAATATATCAGTGTAAATTCCAGTTAAAGTATAAGTGTTTGCACCTACAGTATAGCTTCCACCAAAACATAAA
>CAILUD010000216.1 GCA_903837285.1 uncultured Bacteroidota bacterium
GCAACAGTTATGGCATCAGTTACCGGAGGAAATTCACCTTATCAATATCTCTGGAGTAACGGAGCAGCAACAAATAGCATATTTGTAACACCTACCCAAACATCATCTTATACCGTTTCTGTAATGGATGCTAACAATTGTCCCGCAACTCCAAAACAAGTAACTGTATATGTTTATGATTCGCTTAAACTCTCATTAACTTCTTCGAGTAATATAGTTTGTTTGGGCGAGCCAATAATAATTTCTGGTTTATATTCAGGCGGAGTAGGCTCTCCATACACCCTAACTACAACCGGAGGAGAAATAATTTCATTACCTTATTCTTATTACGCCCCCGCTTCTCAATCAATTGAGATTTGTTTAAATGATGCTTGTTCATCTCCGCAAGTTTGCGATCAGGTAAGCGTTCAGGTTATGTCTGCACCTTTTGTAAATTTCCAGCCTGATAGTTCTGCAGGTTGTGAACCACACGTTGTTAACTTTACTTCATGGGGAGATAATGACATAAGAGAATATTTATGGAATTTTGGAGATAACCAAAACAACACTTTGTCTTATCTTTCAAACCCTAATCATATATTCACTAATGACGGGCAATATACAGTTTCGCTTACTGTAACTGATTCAACAGGCTGTAAAAACACAATTACTTTTACTGATCTGATTGAAGTTTATCCAAAACCAAATGCTTCATTTATTCCAAATCTTCCAACTGTTAGTATTTTAAATCCGATGATACATTTTAATAATCTTTCGGAACTAAATACAACTAATTTCTGGATGTTTGGCGATGGTGATTCTTCAATAGCTGCAAGTCCATTTCATAAATTTCCTGCCGTTGGAAATTACAATACAGATTTAATTGTTGAATCGGCAAATGGATGTCGAGATACCGCAAGTTATACTGTTTCTGTTGTTGAAGAATATACTATTTACGCTCCAAATGCAATTACACCCGATAATGACGGCTCAAATGAAGTTTTTTATATAACAGGATCTAATATTAGCCCTAAAGATTTTCATCTTTATATATACGACAGATGGGGTGGAATTATTTTCGAAACAACATCTTTTAATCCCGAAAATCCAAGTCAATATTCATGGGATGGAACAACAAAAAACAAATCAATTGCTCAAATTGGAGTTTATACCTGGCTTGTAAACTACAAAGACACCAATGGTATTTCACACGAAAAATCAGGATCGGTTAGTTTGATCAGATAAAATAATAGAGAAAAAATGTTTAAAAAATCGCATAGAATAATTTTTATGCGATTTTTTTATTTGTCATATTTTTAAAATTCATTATTTTTTAGTATAATTGAATGTTTTTAAAAAATAGAGAGGAAGGTACTGGTGTGCCATCCGGTCTTCAACACCGGTAGCAGACGGATAAAACCGGCTGTGGCAGGTTCGATTCCTGCCTTCTCTGCTAGAGGGGTTCTAGCAATCAAAAGAAATCTCTCGAAACCCACACAAATACTGACTTATTAATTTAGGGTCAAATAAAAATAACGATAAAAAAAGAGATAGTTGATTGGCATTTTGATTGGACTAA
>CAILUD010000217.1 GCA_903837285.1 uncultured Bacteroidota bacterium
ATATTTTCTATCTGTTTTTCATAATCACTAATTAAAATCAAATCTTTTTCTTTGGAAGCTAATACATCTAGTATTCGAAGTATAGTTGTATCATGCTTAGCAATTATTAATTCATTTTTTAAGGAATTAATAATTAGATTTTCAGAAGAAATATTTTGTCCAAAAAGATTAATCCAGTATAATGATATGAATAACAGAAATAGTTTTTTCATAAATTTATTTTATTGCCGATTATTTTAAAAATAAGTGTAAATGTACTAAAATATAAATACTTACAAAAAACAAATTGCAATTAGTTGATTTTGATAAATTTCATATATTTACATTCTTTTAAAATGATAAAACAATTTTAAAATCTATTATAACCTAAACCATATGAAAGCAATTTTATTGACCTTTGTTATTTTAATTCTTTTTTGTAATTTATATGCACAATCTCCTCAATCATTCCAGTATCAAGCTGTGGTTCGTGATGTATCTAGCAATGCTGTAACAAATCAGAATATAGGATTCAAAATAAGTATTATTTCGGGATCTATTACTGGAACTGTTGTTTACGTTGAAACCCATACTGCAAATAGTAATAGTATTGGAATTGTTACTTTAAATATTGGAGTTGGAAACCCAATATTAGGATCATTTTCTTCAATTAACTGGGGAAGTGCATCTCACTTCATAAAAGTTGAAGCAGATCCTGCAGGTGGAACAAGCTATCTTAATATGGGAACAACTCAATTATTAAGCGTACCTTATTCATTATATTCTGAAAACACTAGACATATTGGTGATACTGTTTGGACAAAATTAGGTAATAATATATACAATAATAATGACGGTAATGTTGGTGTTGGAATAAATAATCCTTCTGGAAGAATGGTAGTTCAAGGAAGTACAACAGCTTTACCTACTGAACCACTTTTTGAAGTAAAGAACAAAACTGGGCAAACTGTTTTTGTGGTTTATCAGGATAGTGTAAGTGTTTTCGTAAATGATGATGCGATTCAGGCTAATCGTGGAGGTTTCGCTGTTAGTGGAAGAAACAATTCAAAAGTAGTAACACATAATTATTTGAAAGTAACACCTGATAGTACTAGAATTTATACAGGCGATACAATAAAAGGTTTTGGTATTAAAAATATTAGTCCAACTGCAAAAACTAATTATCTTAATCATGGCAAACAACGGTTTACTTCATCTGGCTCATATACTGTTCCTGCTGGGGTTACAACTGTTTGGGTAAGTATGTGTGGTGGTGGTGGTGGTGGCAATGGTTATCAAGCTGCTGCTGGCTGCAATGGCGGTGGAGGTGCTAATGCAGTCATTTCAAATCCATTAACTGTAATTCCTGGTTCAACACATTCTATTACTATTGGTGTAGGTGGTATTGGTACAACTTATACTATTACTGGAGGAAATGGAGGAAGTTCTTCATTTGGGTCATTATTAACTACAGCAGGAGGATTTGGGGGTGCTGCTCTTTCTGGTGGTGGTGGTGGTGCAGGAGGCTCTGGTGGTTCAGCTGGTAGTCCAGGAATTGCAACCTCAGGAGGCGTAGGAGTTGGCGGCAATGGTGGTGGTTCTATATTTGGTTCTGGAGGTGCAGGTTGCTCAGGCGGAAATGGTGGTGGTTTTGGCGGTGGTGGTGGCGGTGCTAATTCTAATACTTCAGGAGGCAATGGCTCACCTGGTTTTGTTTTGGTTGAATGGTAAAAGATTAATAATTTTGCCATCTGATATTATAACATCCTTATTATTAAGAAAATTAATATATGTTATATCATAGTGGAGCTGCCGGGAACCGAACCCATTCTATAACACTTGCTACCATTGATTGTTATGAAATCATATAGTCTATTGGTAACCGAATTGGTAACCTTCGTAACAAATTGTATGTTTTTTGTGTTGTTATGTAACATTGTGTAACTTTTTGAAAGAATTTGAATTTTGTACGATGTTGCATAAAGATAATTAAAAAGATTTGTTTTAAAAAAATAAAGTTATTATTTTTTAATTTGTAGATGAAAAATTATTGTAAAAAATAAAATATTGAAAAAGATAAAAATTTATAAATGGTATTTTATGAAGTTACATTTTGCGAAATTATTTAATGAGGAAGATGGTAATTCTAAATATGGGTATTTTGTAATTGAAATTATCTTACAATAGGTGATGGGGTGATATTGTGCTTTTCTGAATTATTGGGTTGTATTATTTGTATTAACACTTGATTATTGGTTTGTTTTTTTTAATTGCATCTACAGTAAAAAAAGTCGAAATGTGAAACTATTTTTTGTCTGCAGTTATAGTTGGTAACGGTTAAATGTTTGATTTGGCGGGACTTTTCTAAGAATTAAATGACTTGAGTTTATATTGGGTAGGAAAAACTAATGGCATTTATAGATTAAATATGACTGAACATATAGTTAATACTTTTTTGAATATTTATTCTGATAATATGACTTTATTTCTTCTGAACTTGAATTATAACAAATAATATATTAGGTATTTAAATCATGGAAATTTTTATTGGTAACCGAATACATTCAAGCCATTCAGAGTGTAGGGAGTAGAAAAGCGAACTTCTTTAATGCTTTTTTCAATTGATTACTACGTGTGTGTTAATTGATAAATAGGATAGAGGGCGTTTCAAATTTATATTTTTGACAATTTTTAAATTTGATTCTACTATTTGTTAAATGCCTTAGTTATTGTCCTAAGCTAACTTTTAAGTGTGGCAATTCTACTTGAAGTTTCACTTTTGCTTTTAATGCTTTAAAAACTCTTAATAATGTGTCAATTGTAACATTACTTGCATTATTTTCAATTTTTGAAATTTGAGCCTTTTGAACACCAATTAATTTTCCTAATTCCTCTTGTGTTAAGTGTCGTTCTTTACGAGTTTGTTTAATGGCTTTGCCAATTAAATCCATTTGCAATTCAAACTCAAATTTGTCGCGTTCGATAGTCCCAATTTTTCCAATAAGTCTATCTTGAACTTCTTCTAGTGTGTAAGTTTTCATATTTATTTATTTTTTTTGTTTTTCTTTGTTTTCAAAATATTTAGTACGTAGTTGTTTGGCCTTTTGAATTTCATTGTCAGGCACATTACTTCTTTTTTTTATGAAACCATGAGTAGAAACAACTAACGTATTTTTAGAACTTGTTTTGTCCCAAAATGCAAGCAAACGATATTGCAAGCCTTGATAAAGTGTTCTAAATTCCCAAATTTCGTCTTTAAGTTTTTTAAACAACTCCGAATTTTGTTCAGCTTGAGACTTACGAATATTAAAAAGTACTTTTTCATAATGCTTTTTTTCCAAGCTACTTAGGAATTCAAAAGCATCATCTAAAAAGACTATTTCAAAAAAATGATTCATTGTATTCCTTTTTTTATACAAAGATAAGCAAAAGTATCATTAAATGGAAACATTTCTTAGAAAATTTCAGTTAAAGGATATTAATTGTTGAAAGGAATGTTTTAGAGTAAGGAATTATTAAACTCAACTTAATTGGCTTTATTTCTCACGAACCTTAACAAATAACAATCAAAATATTAAATATATGTCCTCATAAGTTAAAATGTAATCATACAAACATTTAACTTATGAGCAGCATAAAACTATTCGAAAGCAAAAAAGTGCGAAGCCATTACGATACAGAAAAAGAAATCTGGTATTTTAGTATTATAGATGTTGTTGAAATTCTTACTAATCAATTAACGCATCAAGGAGCAAGAAACTACTAAAAAGCAGATTGTTGAAAGAGGGTAATCAAACGGTTACAAATTGTAACCGTTTGAAATTAGTTGCCGAAGATGGGAGGATGCGAGAAACCGATGTTGACAATACACAAACATTACTCCGATTTACGCAATACAAAATCTAAATAATTGACGCTGGTTTTATGAGTTAATATAAAATATTCAGGTTTTATATATGATTGATGGCCTTCAACTCAATTCAATTAAAAATCTTTAGTTCTTAAATGCTTATTTATATGCTTTATCTTTTCTTTAGGAATATCTATTTCAGCTGCAATTTTTGGCCATAGATTTACAGCAGATATTACTTCTTCTAAAATTATGTTGGATTTTTTGATGCCATATTTTTTAGCAAAGTCAAATAAATCTACTTTGGTAAAGTTATCGTACTTACCATTAATTGATGATTGATGTTCATTAGTCCATTTTCCACCCGGACTATATGAAAAACAAATGTCATAAGCTGGTGAAATTTGCCATTTCCCATCTTTATCCATTAGAAATGAGAAGTTCTTTACATGATCGTCCTGATTTCTAGCAATAACATTAAACAACATGCGCTTATATTGCTGTTCAATTTGTTTATAAGGAAGTTGAAGTCTTTTCATAACATTAAACAAAGTTTCATAACTGGTAACTTTCAGAATTTTATAATCTATACCAGTTAGAGCTCCGAATGTTTGCATGTGTATTTTCTCGCCATTATCTTTGCGATCAAATCTTTTTGTTAAAAAATGAAATCTATTATTTTCTTCATACAATAAGCAATCTGACATATCAATACCAGCTTGTTTTGCTAATTTATAATAAGCAAATTCTATTTTTCCAAATCCTTCTCCTTCTCCCAAACTTTGTTCATTTGCACCATCAATTTTAAGTATCCAATAAGAATAGCCAATGGGTTGAATAACATCCCCTGGTCTTATTTCTTCAATTTTATTGTTTGCATCTAATTTAATTGCAATTAAAGCTTTTGCTCTTGCTCCTCCAATGGATGTTCCAATTCTTAATATTTCACTGAGACTATCTTTGTCTAAATCAGGATAGGTAGTTTTTTTCTTGCTTTTTAAAACACTTTTAGCAACTTCATATATTTCGCTTATATCAACAATATTGTTATCATTTTCTCTGTGGTTTGCTGGTATATATTCCAATGCTCCCATTCCTCTTTTACCTACATAAGTCAATCGGTAAACTGGGTTAATTTTATCAATTGATAATTTCCTTTGCTTTAACCATTCCTTCATCATAATGTTACCAAAATCATCAGGCATTGAATCAGACAATAAATATGGCAAATTGTGAAAATTGAGGTGATCCCTGTTAGTTTCAAAATTTCTTCCTTCAGTAGGCATTATTATTGGAGACGGCTCTATTGTATTAATTATTTTACTGCTATATTGAAAAGTAGAACTACCAGTTTTTTCGTTCCACTCAACTGTTCCGAGTAATTGACCATATAACATTACTTCTACTATCATTGTTTTATTTTTTTAGATGCTCTTTTTCTTTCTGACTTTAATTTAGCTTTTTCAAATTTTAATTTAAGTTCAAGATTTTATCCAATTTTAAATACTGATTCAAATTCTTTTATTCGATTTAATCTAATTAAAATCCTAATTAGGCTCTCAACTGTTGTTGATTTTCCTTGTTCTATCAAGCTAATTGTAGATACACTTAATCCAACTTCTTCGCTCAAATCTTTCTGAGTTAGGTTGTGTTGAAGCCTTATTTTTTTTAGCCTTATGCCAATTTCTTCTAACATTTCCTGCTCTGTTAAAAATAACCAATTATCCATTTTATATAAATATTAAGATTTAAGTAGTTAATGATACAAAATTACTACAATTATTAATATTTAACAAGTTATTTTGTGAAAATAATTATTATTAACTAATGAAATATTAATAGTAGTAAGTTTATAATGCTTATAACTATTAATATACTACAAGTTATTTAATATGATGATATTTTTCTAGTTTGTGTCTAGCATTTAGTTTTACAATACCAAATACA
>CAILUD010000218.1 GCA_903837285.1 uncultured Bacteroidota bacterium
ATTCACATTCAAATTATTTGAAAAAGTTCACAAAATTATCATTTTCCCTTATTAAAACCAATTTTATATGACCTCTTTTTATAATTATTTATAAAAAAATATTTTTTATAAGAATTATCATAAATTACCAGTAATCATTCTGTATTTTTGTTTTTAAGAAATTAAAATTTAATGCTTGTATTCCGTTTATTAAAAGAAAGTTTTTTATCTGCAATTAGTTCGCTAGTTGTAAATAAGATGCGAACATTTTTATCGCTTTTAGGTATTACAATTGGTATTTTTGCAATTATTTCGGTATTTACTGTTATAGATAGCATGAAAAAGAGCATAACAGATAGTATTGCATCTTTAGGAAATAATGTTGTTTATGTTGATAAATGGCCCTGGGAATTTTCTAACGATTATCCTTGGTGGAAATATTTGAATCGACCCGTTCCTTCTGCAAAAGAGTGCGAAGAATTACAGCAACGATCGAAGAAAGCAGAGGCAATTGCATTTGTTGCAACATCAAATAAAACTTTAGAGTATAGAAGTAATTCTGCTGAGAATGTTTCAATAGTTTCTGCAACTGAAGATTATGATAAAATCAGATCGTTTGAAATAGAAAAAGGAAGATATTTTTCATATTTCGAATCAAATAATGGTTCGGCAAAAGCAATAATTGGAAGTACTGTTGCTAATCTTTTATTTAAAGAAATTAATCCAATAGGAAAAGAAATAAAATTATTAGGTAGAAAAATTACAGTTCTTGGAATTTTTAAGAAAGAGGGAAATGGTATTTTTGGTAATAGTATCGATAATTCTATTATTATTCCTTTAAATTATGGTCGAAATATTTTTGATATGCGTGATGAGGGGCTTAATCCAATTATAATGGTGAAAGCTGCAAATAATATTGAAATTGATGAATTAAAAGATGAATTGCGTGGAATTATGAGGTCTGTTAGAAGATTAAGGCCAGTTGAAGAAGATGATTTTGCATTAAATCAGGCAAGTCTTATAACCCAAGGTTTTGAATCCGTTTTTCAGATTGTAGATTTAGCTGGTTTGTTAATTGGTGGCCTGGCAATTTTAGTAGGTGGCTTTGGAATTGCAAATATTATGTTTGTTTCGGTAAAAGAACGTACCAAATTAATTGGTATAGAAAAGGCTTTGGGCGCTAAAAATTATTTTATTCTTGTTCAGTTTTTAACCGAATCGGTGATGTTGTCGTTGATGGGTGGCTTAATTGGATTGCTGCTCGTTTATATTGGAACTATTTTGGGATCGAGAGCTGTTGATATGGATTTTGCAATGAGCTTTGGAAATGTTTTTTCCGGAGTTCTTATTTCTGTTGTTATAGGGATTGTTTCTGGACTGGCACCAGCAATTTCTGCTTCAAAATTAAATCCGGTAGATGCAATAAATTCAAATTTTTAACATAAACTCCTAACAAATGAAAAAAGTAATATTATTAAGTGTTGCAATCTTAATGTTTGCCAACATGTTTGCTCTTGATGATCCTAAGACAATGAAAACCAATATTAAAGACATTACTGTTTTTTTAAGTGGTGCACAAATTTCAAGAACGGGGTCTGCATCACTACCAGCGGGTAATAGTTTTGTTATAATTCGTGATTTACCACAGGATTTAAAATCACAAAGTATTCAGGTAAATGGTAAAGGCGATTTTACAATTTTGTCTGTTGTTCATCAGATTAATTATTTAAAAGAACAGGAGAAAACAAAAGAAATAATAGCTTTGGAGGATAGTCTTGAAAGTATTAAAGATAAAATTAATTACGAAAACGGAATGTTATACGTTTATAACAATGAAGAAGGAATGATACTTACAAATAAATCTATTGCAGGGCAAAATACGGG
Source organism: uncultured Bacteroidota bacterium (assembly GCA_903837285.1). Taxonomy (GTDB): domain Bacteria; phylum Bacteroidota; class Bacteroidia; order Bacteroidales; family GWA2-32-17; genus GWA2-32-17. The sequence goes on from CAILUD010000218.1 coordinate 1,864, forward strand.
TGTAAGTATAGCTGCATTAAAGGAAGCCAGCGATTTTTACAGAACCCGTTTAGCTGATATTAAAGTTAAACAACTTGCAATAACAAAAAAAATATCTAAATATAATGAGAGAATTAACATAATTTCAAATCAACTTGTAAATTTGAACGCTCGTAAAAATATTCCTACTTCAGAAGTCTTAGTTATGGTTACGGCAGATCAGGCTGTAAATGCAAACTTTACTATTAGCTATATTGTTAGCACTGCAGGTTGGAGTCCATCATATGATTTACGTGCAAAAGATATAAATAACCCAATTGAAATTGCTTATAAAGCCAATGTTTATCAAACAACTGGTGAAGATTGGGAAAATGTAATACTTAAATTGTCAACAGCAAATCCATCGCAAAGCGGCACAAAACCAAATTTGAATCCTTGGTATTTAGGGTATTATGAGCCATATAATTATTCGTATACAATGGAAAAAGAAGAAAATGCAAAAGGTAAGGCAATGAGATCAGAGGCTCCTGCTATGGAAGCGGCTCAAGATAAAATTGTAGATGCAAAATCAGCTAGTTCATATACTACCGTAACAGAAAGTACAACAAATATTGAATTTGAGATTTCTAAACCCTATGATATTCCTGCAAACGGAAAATCCTATACTGTTGAAATGACTAAAACTACATTACCTGCAACTTACGAATATTATGCTGCACCAAAAATTGATAAAGATGCCTTTTTGTTAGCAAAAGTAACAGGGTGGGAGAGTCTGAATATGCTTCCGGGAAATATTTTCCTTTATTTTGAAGGAACTTATATCGGACAATCATATTTTGATGCCCGCAGTTTAAATGATACTCTTGATTTATCACTTGGCAGAGATAAAAACATTGTAATTAAACGCGAAAAGATGAAAGATTTTGCAAGTCGCAAACTTGTTGGCACAAACCAAAAAGATACAAGAGGATTCGAAATTTCTGTGCGTAATAAAAAGAGCCAACCCATAACAATAGTTATAGAAGACCAGTTGCCAATTTCAACAAACAAAGAAATTGAGATAGAAAGAATAGATATTTCTAATGCAAAAGTTAACGAATCATCTTCGCTTCTAAGCTGGAAATTAGATTTAAAACCTGCCGAAACAAAGAAGTTTAAACTTGTTTATGCAGTTAAATATCCTAAAGATAAAACTGTGGTGTTAGAGTAAAAATTTTATGATATAATCAGACATATTTGGCTCTATTAGCAGAATATGCCTGGCTATATAAGATAAATAAGATAGTTATATGCCATGATTAATACCGACAATTAACGAACAGAGAAATCAGTAACATTGTTTCAATCGTTGAGCAATAAAATAGAAACGAAAACGGGCTTGACTGCTAAATTGAAAACAATTAAAGCGAAATTTATAATGAAATCAATAATAGAAAACAAACATTATTTCTACCTTATATTGACAATACTTGGTGGTGGGCTAACTTTTTATTTTGCCGTGCTTGGTATTATTGAACATAAAGGCGAATTTGATAGTATAGAGTTTATCACTAGTACTTGGACAGACAGTTATTATGCAAAAAGTTTAACATTTGACTTTTGGACAGGAGCAATTGCAGGAACCTTTTTCATACTAGTGGAAGGACTTCGGCTAAAAATGAAAAGAATTTGGTTGTATCTTTTCTTGACTCTCTGTGTTGCCTTTGCATTCGGTTTTCCGTTATTCTTGTTCATACGAGAACTCCATTTAAGAAAACAGAAATAGAAAATACGGCATAAAACACTACCTACCAATTTAGCATAAATGTCCTCGCTTGTGCTATTACCACTAATACTACCAATTATAAACATAACAAAATGTAATAATGAGCAGAAAACAAATAATCAAAGAAAAACTAAAAAATGGTTTTAATTGTGCACAAATAGTAGCTGTTGAATTTTCTGATAAAGTAAATGTAAACGAAAAAACTATTTTGGCTGCAACAGCTGGTTTTGGTGGTGGTATAAGTAGGCAAGCAATGACTTGTGGTGCATTAACCGGAGGAGCAGTTGTATTAGGTTTAGCAAAAGGTAATACAGAAGCTATGGATACAGCTTCAAAAGATTTAACTTATGATTCGGTTCGCGATTTGTTTGCGCAATTTGTTAAATTACATGGTTCAACTTCCTGTAAAGAATTACTCGATTGCGATATCAGTACACCAGAAGGTCTGGTTATACATAAAACTGGTTGTAATACCGAAAAGTGTGTGAGATATATAGAAACCTCGATAGAAATTTTAGAGAAAACACTTTAAAATCAAGTTTTTAAAAAATAATTTTAACTTTTGTCTTAAAGCTAAAATTAGAAAGGTTTATTAACTTATAGGCAACCATTAATAATATTTTTCGTCAATTAGAAAATATAAAATTTACCAAACTAAAGTTATGAGAAAAATAATTTTAACCCTTAGTGCAGTTTTATTTATAGGTATATTTTCATACTCGCAAAATTTTATAAGTGCTTATACTAATAAAACACCTGGTTGCTCAATGGGTGCACAAAATAGAATTGTTACAGATAATATGAATAATGTTATCAATTCTGCTAGTTATAACGGTACGGTTACAACTAATAATTATTCTTTTACATCTAATGGAGGTCTAAGTACTTTGATTGTAAAAAAAGATGATAATGATTCAGTAATATGGGCTAGAAATCTGACATGTGGTAAAGTTGTTGTGGTTGGTGGATTATATACCGATCTGCAATCTAATATTTATGTTACTGGTTTTTTTGGAGATTCAACTGGCTCGTCGACTTTAAATTGTTTTCCATTTCCACTTACTAATACTGTTGGAGTTAGTTCATTTGTTATTAAATATGCGCCAGATGGAACAGTGTTATGGAGTAATTCAATAAAAGTTGCAACGAATACAGGTTCTATAAATTCCGATTTATTTAGAATTACTGGTAATGGCACAAATAGAATTGCAATAAGTTCTGATTTTAAATATGTTTCATCTCAAATAGTTGGAACTTCTACTATTTCTCCATCAACTGGGAATTTATTTTATGCTGTTATCGACAATAACGGAAATTGGTTACATGCTTCAGTAATAGGTGGGGCAACTAATATTCATATAAGTATGAGTATAGCTATGGCGGCAAATGATGATGTATATATGGCAGGTGTTTTTAAAGGGAATTTAAATTTTGGTGGAGCTGGAACGATTTCAACTCTAACTTCTTCGCCACAGGATTTTATTTGTAAAGCCGATCAATCAGGTAATTTTGTTTGGGCAAAAAAGTTAGAGAGTTCATCATGGTGGAGAACTGAAGTTTTAGCATTAAATAACGATGTTCTTCTGATTGGATGTTTTGGTGGTACAAATACGCTTGGAACAACTACCCTTACTTCGTCAAGCTATTCAACTTATATTACAAAAATTAGTAATGCCGGAAATTTTATCTGGGCAAAAAAATATGGCACAAATGAAACTCATTTTTATTCTGCAACAAAGAACAATAATCGTATTTTTCTTAGCGGATATACAAGTCCTTATGTGTTAAGCAATCAATTCGACACATTGCATTTAACTTATCTTACTTCTTTACCACTTGCAAATACATTAAGTTGTATCTGTTATATGCTTGAAACAGATTTAAATGGCAATGCGTTACAAGGAGCATTTTATAGCTTTAATTTCCCGACTTTAAATACATCTGATATGGCCTGTACTAATTCAAAAGTGTATCTTACAGGAAATATTGGTAGTCATGCTACATTTGGAGGTCACTCGTTGGTAAGTATTGTTACAAATGCTTCTAATTATGTTGCCCAGTATACAGATAGTGCAAATATTATTTCTGGTGTTACATATTATGATTTTAATTCAAATAATTTATTTGATTCCGGAGATATAAATTGTAATACAAAACTTTCTTTAACTAAAGGGAGTGAAGTAATAACAACTTTTTCTAATGGTCCTTATAAGGTAGGAGTTAATAAAGGTAACTATGTTTCTACTATCACAGATTCTCCATTATATTATAATTATTCCCCAATATCATATGTATCTCCTTTTTTAAGTTTATCAAATCAGATTGATTCTTTAAATGATTTTGCTTTTCAGCCTATTGCTGGACAAAATGATCTTGTAATTGATTTAGTGCTGGGACAACTAAGGCCTGGTTTCATAGGTGTGGCTTATGTTACACTTAAAAATGTAGGAACAACAACTAAATCAGGTACGATGGACGTATTATTAAATCATTCAGATATTACAATTTCTTCTTGTTTTCCAGTTGCTTTGAATATTGTTACAAATAGTGCTTCTTTGTCGTATAGCCTTAGTCCAACTGATCAAATAATATATTTAATTAATTACTATGTTGCAGTTACTGCTCCTTTGTCTAGTACTGTAATAGCTAGTGCGACTGCTTCTGATATTACTGATATTACTCCAATAAATAATGTTGATATAATTAGTGCTTCAATTACTGGCTCTTATGATCCAAATTCAAAAGAAGTTAATCCAAGAGGAGATATAACACCTGCATTTATTTATAGTGGCGAATCATTAGAATATATTATTAATTTTCAGAATACAGGTAATGATACTGCTTTTACTGTAGTTTTAAGGGATACAATTAGCAATAAACTAAATTTAAATAGTTTTGAGCTAGTTACGTCAAGCCATCCGGTTATAGTAAATATTTATGATAATGAAATTTGGTTCAGATTCTATCATATTAATTTGGTTGATAGCAATACAAATGAGCAAATGAGTCATGGTTTTGTGAAATATAACATTACACCTATTAATTCATGTGTAATAGGAGATATTATTACTAATAAAGCATATATTTATTTTGATTATAATACTCCAATTAAAACAAATACCACAATAACTCAAATAATAAATATATTTAATTTGAATGAAGAAAATTTAAACATTATTTCTAGTGTTTACCCTAATCCGGTTTATGGAAATTATGCTAACATTAAATCGAATAATCCAATTAATTCAATTTTAATATATGATGCATGTGGTAAAAAGGTAAAATCAGTTTCTGTAGATAATACTCTAGAATATGCTATCTTAATTGATGATTTAACAGAAGGGATATATTTTGTAACTGTTATTACTAATAAAGGTAGTAGTATGAATAAGCTTATTAAATTTAAATAAGTTTATTTGTTTTTTCTCTATGTTTAATATTTACAATCCAAACCCCTGCAAAAATTAATAAAGCAGAGAAGTAATCTATAATTCCTGGTTTTTCACCAAAAATTATCATAGTTGTTATACTAGAAAAAAGTGGTTGTAAATAAATAAAAAAGCTTACAACTGTAGGACTTAAAACTCTTAATGAATAGTTGTAAAATAAATACCCAAGGAAAGTAGCTCCTACAATTATATATGCCAATCCCAGCCATATTTTTAATGGTATATCATGAAAATTAGAATTTATAACCGGTTCAATTGTGAATGGAAGGGTAATAAAGAAACCAAAAATAAATGTCCATAACATAATAGTCATTGGATGGTATTTTTTCATTAATGGCTTTATTATTACAAGGTATATAGCAAATGAGGTTGCATTTATTAATATAAGAATATTTCCTGTAAATGTTTTCGAATTGAATGATAGTTCACCTTTGCCAGTAATAAGTAGTACAGCTCCTGCAATTCCAATTGCTATACCCATTATTTTTAATAATGTTATTTTTTCTTTTAATATAACAAAGGCAAAAATAAGCACAAGAACTGGATTCACGGTCATTATAATTGCAGCATCAATAGGGGTAGTAAGGTTAAGTCCTTCAAAAAACATTATCTGATTAATAGCAATTCCAAAAACTGAAGAAAGTATTAATCTTGGAAAATCTTTTTTTTCTACTTTTTCTTTAATAAATAGAAAAAAGAATAATAGTGTTAAAGCTATTGTTCCAGTAATTCTAAAAAAGATTATTGCTTTGGGTGAAAAATAATCTGGCATTACACCTTTTGCTATAACATAATTCAAACCATAAATAACATTTGCGGCAATAATAGAAATAATTGCAAAAGTTTTACCAGAGAAATTAATCATTAATTATATTCTTACTCCAATAACACAAATATCATCAACTTGTTCGTAAGAGCTGCCTTTCCAATCTTCAATTGTTTTATCGAGCATTTTGCGTTGAGCTGCCATGTCTAATTCCTGAATTGATAACAATAGTTCCTTAAATGGTTTATATTTAAATTTTCTGCCACTAGGGCCACCAAATTGATCGGGAAAACCATCAGAGAAAATATAAATACTATCACCTTCAATAAGCTGAATAGTGTGATTTGTGAATTTGGCTCTGTTAATATATGCACCTATTGGTTGACGATTAGCTTTTATTTCATATAATGCATATTGTTCATTTTCTATATTAGCACTATATGTTTCATTGTTATGAATAAAATTGCTGTTTTTATTTCTTATTAAATAAACCGGATTATTGGCGCCTGCATATTCCAGTATATTGTTATCTGTATGCAATGCGCATAATGCCAAATCCATTCCATCTTTAACGTCTTTTCCTTCACCACTATGTAAGGTGAGTTCAACAAGCTCGTTAAGTTTATCTAAAATTTCTCCCGGATGATAAATCTTTTGTTCGTTTACAGCCTGATTCAGGTTGTTATATCCTACAATACTCATAAATGCACCAGGAACACCATGACCAGTGCAATCTACAACTGAAAAAAGCACAAGATTTGGTTTCACAGCCATCCAGTAAAAATCGCCAGATACAATATCTTTTGGCTTAAAAAGTACAAATGATTTTTCTACACTTTCTTTAACTAATTTATCTGGTGGTAAAATTGCTTCCTGTATTCGTTTTGCATAATTTATGCTTGCTAAAATATCACGGTTTTTATCTTCAATTTCAGCTTTCTGTAATAAAATCTCTTCGTTTTGTGCAGATAATAAAGTGTTAGCTTTCTTCTTCTGACGATAACCTCTTAGAATAAAACCAGCTAAAATTAAAAGCAATAACAAAACAAATCCTACTGCAAATAATTGTGTCGATTTTTGCTTTATTTTTAAGTCGTCTTTTTGTTTTTGAGTATTAAGTAGCTGAATTTCTTTTTCTCTTTTTTCGGCATTAAATTGTTCCTGAAGTTGTGAAAGAACTTTGCTGTTTTCTTCATTCATTATACTGTCTTTATAAGCAATATAACTTTGTTGTGCAATATATGCATCTTTATAATTTCCGATATCTTCATGGAGTTCAGCCAGAACTATATAAGAATTTTTTGCTCCTTCTCTATAACCGATTTCTATTGATAAATTAATGGCTTTAAGTATATAATCAATGGCATCTTTATAAGATTTCTTATGTTGAAATAATACAGCAATACTTACATATGTACTTACCATTCCCCATTTATCTCCTAATTCATCTTTTAATGAAACTGATTTTTTGTAATAATCTTCGGCACTTTTAAAATCATTTTTGTTAAAAGCCATGTTTCCCAGATTTGTGAAACTAGTAGCCATTCCGTATTTATTGTCTATTTGTTCATGTATTTTTAATGATTGTTTAAAATAAACCGTAGCAGTATCAAACATAGTTTGTTTATCATAAACTAATCCGATGTTGTTAAGGGTCATAGCCATTCCAACCTTGTTATCAAGCTCATCAACAATTTTTAATGTTTTTTGAAAATAATCCATTGCTTTAAAATAACTTGCCTGATAATAATAAATTAAACCAATATTATTCATGCTCGATGCAATACCACTTTTATCGCCTATAGATTCTTTTATTTTTAATGCAGAAAGATAATTTTTAAGTGCTTTGTTATAATCTCCTTGTTTTTCGTAAACCCCACCTAAACTATTTTTAACATCAGAAATTCCAGCTTTGTTTCTGATGTTTGTATATATACTTAAAGAAATTTGGTAATATTCTATTGATTTTGCGTATTCGCTTTTGTAATCAAGTATATCTCCAATTATTTTTGATAAATCACCAATTCCTTTATCGTATTCAATGCTTTTACTTAATGATAAACCCTTTTTAGCATATTCTAAAGACTTTTCAATATCTGTTTCTTCTAATTCCTCTGCTATATCTCTATATATATTTACTGCGAAACTGTCATTATTTATTTTGTTTAATGAAAGTATTAAGCTATCTACCCTCGAATTTTGGGCAAATAATGAACTGCTTATTAAAAGTAAAAATATAATTTTGTACATTTTCATATAACTAGAAAACAAATATAATCTAAATTTTGCTTCTGAAAATGTGTTTGTAAAAATAATGAGGCTGTCTTGAAAAAGACAGCCTCATTATTAAATAATATTATTTTTTTATTGATTAGGATTTCTAATTACAGAAAATACTCCGTTTGTTAGCGATACTCCTGTTCCTGTAATGCCAGAGAATGTTCCTTCAATTAATCCACTTACTGGTTCTAATTTAGTTATTCTTACACTGCCAGTTTGAAGCGTATCTTGAAAAAGAGGGTTAACGTACATTAAGTACATTGAAACTAATGTTACACTTTTTGCACCAACTGCATAAGTTCCTGTTGAAGTTCCATTTATTTCAAGCCAAATATCGCCATTAGATCCATATGCTTGAACTATAACATGTTTAGGAGTTCCTGTAGAATCTAGTCTTATGTAGCCACTTCCACTAAATCCGCTGAAAATTTGAGCAGAAGTAAACTGACCTCCGGTTAGTGTGAATTGTGTTGGACCAGCCTGAACAGGAGGACAAAGTCTTATGTCGCCTACATTGAATGGGTCAGAAGAAGGATAAATATAATATATTGAATCTGTATTATTTCCCCATCCATGTAAGTTTGCAGTTGAAGCTGAATATTCAATAAATAATTCAAATATTCCATCTGCTTGTGTAAAACATGAGGTATGAACATTTGTAGATGTGCCAATTGAATACCAGTCGATTGAAACTTTGCCTATAATAGGATTTCCACCACAATTTACTAATCTTCCATATACTTTTCGTAATGCTGGTACAGTAAAATCAGCTGTAAATGTACCGTTATTGCTTAAAGGTGCACATGGTGTTGGGTTAATAGTTGTTCCGTAATATGTTGGAAAAATTCCAATAACCATTGAAACACCAGTAGGAACTTTAGCCGAATAATCTCCATTAATATCGGTTTTTGCCATTCTATGTCCAACTCTTACGTTAACTCCAGGAACAGGAAGTCCATTCATGTCTGTTACTTTTCCTGAAACTATTGCAATTCCAGGTGTAGTTTCTTGACAGCTCCAGAATGAAAAATGTCCAACTTGTCCCATATATTTTCCACCAGTTTTATTTGCTGTTCCAGATGATTGAGAAACACCCATAATAGGATTATATTCTAATAAATCAATTGAATTAGGTGCAGCAAAAATCAAAGAATTAGGAATTTGCATTCTAACAGTAGCTTTTTTTGCATTTGCTTCATCAAGCTGTAGTTTATTTCCACTTGGGTCAGTAATTATAACATTTAACCCGGTAAATGGATTTAACATTACATCATTACCTGCATTGTCTTTTCCATATAAATCGCCACCAAAAACAAACATAGGAAAGTTAGTCATTGTTGGATCTAAATATGCCGCTTTAACATATACAGTACCAGAATAGGGAGCTCCAGTTTCTGTTACAAATGAATTTGGCAAAAATGAAATAACACAACCGCTAATCATTTCTAAAGAGTCTGTTGATGTTGATAAAAAGCTTTTACTACCGGCATAATTATAATCAGTTTCACTAATTAAACCTACTTCCATATCAATTGGAACACCAGCTTCAGGAATAGCAGACCTGCTAAGTGTAAAATAACCTGGTTTAGAGAATTCAACAATAAACCTTTCTATAGGTACAGATGCACTTTTTATGTAAAACGAACCATCATATTCAGTAGTTACTTGAATTCCAGCAACTTTTACTATTACTCCTGAAATTGGTGTTTGATTTACATCAATTACATTTCCTGATAATACTATAGTGGTTTTTGTAGGGTCAGTTGGTATTGGATCGTCTTTTCTTTCCTTTTTACAACTTGTAATAAAAACAAACGAAGTTATAACCAATGCGATAAAAAACAAGAGAATTTTTTTCATAGTTTGTAAATTAAAAATTTGGTGTAAATTTATAACAGATAGATGTTAAGTACAACACAATTGTTCATAAATTTTAAGTTATACTCATAAGTTTTAGTATCCAATAGTTTTTTGTATTTTCGCTTAATAATAAGAAACTAAGTTATATGAAAGAATTAATTGTTGTTGTAGTTTGTTTATTTTTCTCAATTAATGTTGTTTCGCAAATTAAAAATACTTGTTTGTCAGGTAATTGCGAAAACGGAAAAGGTGTTTATGTTTTTGCTACAGGTGATAAATATGAGGGCGAATTTGTAAACTCTCATTTAAATGGTTTTGGAAAATATACTGATGCAAATGGTAATGTTTATACTGGTGATTTTAAGGATGATAAATTCAACGGTAAAGGAATGTTTGTAAGATCTGATGGCACAAAATATATTGGTGAATTTTTAAATGGAAAAAGAAATGGACTAGGCACACAATGGTATTCTGAGACATATAAAGAAAAAGGTATATGGGAAAATGACAGATACATTGATAAAGCAGAGTTTGAAGATTTTATAATTTCTGAATCTTATGATTTTTGTACAGAGTTTAACAAAATACTTTCAGCTTCTGTAAATAATTTTGCTGAAATAAAAGGAATAACGGTAAGCGAGTATATTACAGATTCATATTTATGTAAAGTTAAGCTTAAGGAACTTTCAACAGTAGAAATTAATGATAAAGAAGGATATTCCGGAACATATTTTAAAGGCGATAAAGTTGAGGGTCTAAAAAAGTTTGAAGAGTTAAATAAATTAATTTTAAAGTGTGTCGAAAAAAGTTGTTGTACTTATAAAAACACTTTAGTAAACGGTGTTACTGAAAAGAAATATGAATTTTCGCCAGTAACATATATTAGTACATGTAATTCAAAAATAATGACTGTTAAAATTGAAGTAATAATTAAAATTCAAGGAACGCAGTCAAATGTTATTTTGCATATATCTAATCCTTAATTGCAAGTTGTTAAAATTTTGCAATAAGTTTTAAATTTAATCTTCTGGAAGATAAATAATTTGGAACAGCATATTGATGATTTCTAACATCGGTTACCCATTGATAAGATATAGTGTTATTAATATCAAGCAAGTTAAATATTTCTAATCCTAACCAAATACTTTTAAATTTTCTGAATGGATTTCCCTTAGGTAAATCATGATCTTCTGACTTTAATAATTTAGAAAAACCTATATCAACTCTTCTGTATGCTGGCATTCTATATGTTGCTTGATATCTTTCTGATTTAGGTGGACCAAAAGGCAAACCACTTCCAAACAATATGCTCAACTGCATTTTGTATGATGGATTTCTAGGTAAATAATCTTGAAAAAATAATCCAAAATTTACTAATTGATCAGAAGGACGAGGGATGTAGCCAGGTTTTATTAATTGATTAGCAGTGTCATAATAAAAATCGTCTGATAAATCCTCCATTGTTTTCATAATAGATAAACTTGCCCATGATTCAACGCCAGGAACAAACTCACCATTAACTTTAAAATCGATACCAGTGGCATATCCTTTTGCATTATTTTTAGCAAGATATCTGATTCTTACATTGTCTATTTGATAAGGAATAAGCTTTGTGAAATTTTTATAGTATAATTCAGATATAAATTTAAATGGTCGTCCCCATGCAATAAATATATAATCTATTCCCGTAACAAAATGTATTGACTTCTGAGCCTTAATATTGTAATTTATCTGTCCTTCTAAATCGCGCAGCTCTCTATAAAAAGGTGGTTGATAATAATAACCTGTAGAGAATCTGAAAATAAAGTCGTTTTTCCAGTTAGGTTTAATTGAGAATGAAGCTCTTGGACTAATCAAAAACTGATTGGTGAAGCTCCAGTAATTTTCACGAAGTCCAATAGTAAAGCTGTATTCGTTGCTGTCAGCAGATTCAAAAGTAGTTGTTCGTTGAATAAACGAAGTAATTCTGTTAGTATTTATAGTATTTTTTGAACTTACAAATGAATATAAGCTAACAACCGAATCAGTATAAGGTAATGAGTAACCTGCAGAATCTAACATTTCCCATTCGTGAATTTTATCCTGAATAAATTCATTTTGAATATTTGCTCCCCATAAAACTGTGCTGTTATTATTATTGTAATTTCCTCTATGTTGAAAGTTTAAAACATTTGCCGTTAACCTATTTCTTGCATGATTTAAAAATGTACCTACACCAATATTCATTAAGCTATCTCCTAAATTATTTGAACCCATTTCTTTATCAAGTTCATTTAAGTAATACTGACCCATAATATCTAAAGTCTCTTCTTCTGAAGAACTATATGCCGAAGCAGTTAAGTTTAATTTTAAATGATTATTGTGTCTGTAGTTTGTTGAAAATGCACCAAACATAGTTGAGTTTTTGTCTCTTTCCTGGCCATCAAAATATATTTTAAGTTTTAAAGCTTCATCAATTGTTCCAAAAGAAGTTTCGCGGGTTTGAGGAACGAAATAAAAACTATTCATAGCATAGTTTCCTAAAAAACTAAGTTCAAATTTTTCGCTTACATCAAAAGTTAAATAAGTTTGAAAATCGGCAAATGAAGGTTTGTAGTCACCTTTAGTATCTAAACTATTAAGTACATATTGTGACGATTTGTATCGTAATCCAGAAATATGGGTAAATCTGTGATCTTTGTTACAGCCTTCAAAACTAACACTGCCTCCTAACAAACTAGCAGAAACTGATGCTGCTGCTTTTGTTGGTTTTTTATATCTGATGTCTAAAACCGATGCCATTTTATCGCCATATTTTGCATCAAAACCACCTGCAGAAAATAATATAGAAGAAACCATATCTGGATTAACAAAACTTAAACCTTCTTGCTGACCACTTCTTATTAAAAAAGGCCGATAAACTTCTATATCGTTTACGTAAACTAGATTTTCATCAAAATTTCCTCCTCTTACAGAATACTGTGAACTTAATTCGTTGTTTTTTGCAACACCAGGAAAAGCTTTTAAACTGGCTTCAATACCACCAGAAATATCGGGAATTAATTGTATTAATTTAGGATCTATTCTTTGTAAATTCGTTGTACGTTCTGTTTTAGCCTCAACATTAATTAGCGGTATATTATTAATTTTTTCAAATAATGTAAAGTTGTTTTTAATAGTTTCACCAGGTTTTCCTGTTATTTTTATTGCTTTTTCATTATACTGAATATGTGAAAAAATAATTGTAAGCTCAGTATTTGCTGGTAGTTTCAGTTTATAACTACCCGAATTATCAGTGCTAACACCAATATTATTAAGTTCAACAACCTGTAAGTTTATTTCTGGTATCGAAATTCCATTTTGGTCAATAATTCTACCAGAAAAAGTAAAAAAATCCTGTGCAATTAAAAATTCCGATGCAAGAAAAAAACTAATTATTAAAAGTGAAAGCTTCATTTATTTTATATCAACAATCGTATAAAACAGAAAAAATTGCAGAAAATTGTTTTACTGAAAAATAAAATATGATTGACTATAATCCAATAACTTGCTTTCCTTGATCAAAGACAATATCTCTTGGAATTCCTGCTTTAGAAATTTTATTTAAATCTTGCTCTAACTGAGGTTTCATAATTCCCATTTCTGTTAAAATCTTTTTTGCGCCATCATAATCACCGTTTCCTTGAATAGTCATAATTAATTTGCCTAGCGAACTAACGGCATCTTTCATTTTATCAAAGTTAATTTGATATGTTCCATTTTTCTCGTCACGAGTAAAGGCTCCGTTTGCTGCAAAATAATTAAATTCTATCATATTTGCTTTGCCATGTGAGCTTGCTGCACCAAAACGAACCGACCTAAATATTCCAGCCATAAAAGTCACATAATTATTAATTAATTCATGTTCGCTTAATTCTCCTTTACTATTCAAGAAAGTAACAATATGCAAACCAAGAATATCTGCTTTGCATTCTTCAAGTGAAGTGTGAACGTCTGTTAGTGCTTCGGTCACTAATCCTTTATTATTAATTGTTTTACTTATGCCAATTCCATGAGCAACCTCATGAAACATTACATTTTCAAAAAAAGCATCAAACATTATATACTTTCTTTGATCTTCGGAAATTAAAATATTTGACATTGGTAAAAGGATTTTATCAAACTTAGCTTTCATCGAATTTTTAAGCTGAAGTTTACGACTTCCTTTCATTTCATTTACTTTTTTGTCGTTAGGCAGATTAATTGCTATTGTTTTACTTCCAGCATTACAATCACCAGCATAACAAATTGCTTCATAAACTCCAAGTTGTGAGTCTTTACCAGGTACTTCAGTTTTGTATTTATCTTCAACAGGTAGACTCTTTTGAATTTCTGGAAGTAGAACAGCAAAACGGGAAAGTTTTTTACTCCATTCTATATCTTTTAACAAAATGAAAGATTCAAAAGAAGTTTTATATCCAAATAAACCATCATTGTAACTTTCTATTGGACCAATTATAAAATCTAAATTGGAATTATCTAAATTCATCCATGCCATATCGCTTTCAAAGTAATTGTCAGAAAGTAATGCCTCTGCTCTTAATGCTAAGTATTCTTTAAAACTTTTATTGTCCGAAATATCAGAGGCTTTTTTTAATAATGCCGATGCTTTTTCAAGTTTTTCTTTATAAAATTTACTGTAGGGAACAGAAGTTAATTCTTTTTTCTCATTTCTCTTTATTATAGTATACCAACTTGTTTTATCAGGTATTTGAAGCTTTTCAAATTCTTCTTTAGTCATATCAGTTGGATAAAAATTACCACAATCTGGTTTTTCACCAACACCTTCAATAAATGATTTGTTATTATTTAAATGTTCCCATGGACCATAATTAATCAAGAAAAACTGCTTCGTGTTATTATCTGAAATTTTTGATAATAATTCATCTTTGTTGTTACATGATTGTTCCCAGTATAATTCATCCATTATTGTAGCAGCATCAAAAAGTAATGGAAGTAATTCTTTTTCTTTAGGTGAAAGTTGTGAGATGTTTGCAGTTAGTTTAACAATTGCATATTCGTTAACTTTAGTTTTCATTAAGTCACTTTTAGAAATTTCTTCAGATGTATTTTTTGTTTGTGAAAAAGAATACGAAAAAGTAGACAGGAAAATAATTCCTGCAAATAAGTAATATTTCATAATAAATTTATTTTGTTAATCCTAAAACCTGCTCACCTTGTTCAAATGTAATATCTATAGGAATTCCGGCAGAAGAAATTCTTTTTAAATCTTCTTGTAAGGTTGGAAGCATATTTCCTTTGCTTTCAATAATCTCTTTAGCTGCAGTATAGTCGCCTTCAGCAAGGATTCTCATAACTTCAACAGAGAATTTTTCAATTGAGGATTTCATTTTTTCTAAATTAACAGAATATGTTCCTGTTTTTTCATCTCTTGTAAATGCTTGCATTTCCTGAAGAACATTAAAGCAGATAATATTTGAAGACCCTTGAGAATATGTTGCTCCAAAACGAACTGATCTAAGAATGTTTGACATGAAAATAACATAATTATCAAGTAATTCAACTTCTTTAATTACACCTTTTTCGTGAAGCTTAGATATAATATAAAGATTTAAAATATCTGCTTTTAAAGAGTTTATTGTTGGATAATAATCTTTTAATGCTTCTTTTACGGGACCTTTATTATTTACAGTTGTTTTTACTACTATGGCATCAGCAATTTCATAGTTTACGTTATTAATAAAGAAAGCATCAAATTTAATGTTTTTACGCTCAGCTTCTGAGATTAGAATATTACTTATAGGTTGTAAAATTTTATCAAATTTTGCTTTCATAGCATTTTTGAATTGCATTTTTTTACTTCCTTTTTCCATTAATATTCTACCATCTTTTGGATGATTAATTGAAATGTTTTTTGCGCCTGCATTTGCATATCCACTATAAAATATTGCATCGTAAACTCCAATATTTGTTTTAGTAAAAACTATTTGGTTTTTATATAATTCATCTAAAGGAAGTTGATTTTTAATTTCAGGTACCATTGAAGAATAATCCTTTAATTTATTACTCCATTCCTGATCTTTTATTAAAATAAAAGCTTCATAAGCAGTTTTGGTGTTAATAAACCTGTCTTCTTCGCTTTCAACTGGTCCAATAATAATATCAATATTATTTGATTCCATATCCATCCAAAACATTTCGCTCGTATAATAATCATCATTTAATAATGATTCTGCTCTTAAATTTAAAAATTTTGCAAAGTCTTTATTGTCAGAAATTTTAGCGGCTTTTTTAAGTAATTCAGCTGCTTTTTCTAGTTGTTCTTTATAAGCAATATGATAAGGTTGTGTATAAAGTGATCCATCTTCAGATCGTTTAACAACAGTATACATACTTAATTTATCTTCAAATTTCATGTCGATAAATGGTAGGTATTTAATATCTGAAGGATAAAATCCTGCTCCAATAGGTTTTTTACTGAAACTTTCTAAAAAAGGTTCATTGCTGTTAAGTCTGTCCCATGGACCATAATTAATATCACATAATTTTGCTTCTTCTGGGTTTTTTAATGAAGCATATAATGAATCTTTAATACCATAAGCCTGCATCCAAAATATTTCATCCATTATTTTACATGCATTTATCAAAAGCGATAACATTTCTTTATCTTTTTCAGATAACTTTGATAAATCAGAAGTTAGCGGAATTACAGCATATTGGTTCAGTCTCTCAGTAACTGTAAGTTTTTTTGCTGAAGTAGTATCGTTAACTTGTTGGTTTTGGTTGTTATCACCTGTGCCACAGGAGTTCATTAAAATTACAATAGAACTTAAAATTGTAATAATAAAAATGTTACGACTCATATTGGATAGTTTAATTTTTTTAAATATTATCATCATCAGCATAAAATTGAAAACCAAGTCTTTTGCCTGACTGAATTTTTGATTTAGTAATTTTATCTCTCATTTGTTCAACAGACACAATACTAACATCATCGTAATTTGGGACCAAAGATTCAAAATCAAGGCAATAAAGCATTGCTGATTCAATTATATTTTTCAGTTCAATTTTATTAATCTTCGAATTTGCATAATCATTATATAAAAACCCTAATTGTCTTTTCCCTTCAACAAAGTAATGCATTTCTCTATTAACAAAGATTCTGGCAATCATATAGCCAAGATCTTCTAATCGGTTTAAGCGATAAGAATCTGATAGAAAATTGTAAATATTTATTACCCCAACAAAAGCATTCAAGGGATTATCTTGAAGATAAGAGGTTGTCCAAATAGAATGACTTCTATCAAATTCAAAAATATTTGGTTGATAATTGAATATTAGCATTTCAGTTGAAAAAACTAATTCACTTTCAGACTTTCCTTTATCGTTATGATCAATTTGAAATCTAAAATTCTTATCTTTAATGGCCTCGTTATATTCTGTTGCTATTTCTGTAAGGGTTTTCTGTACTAACCCAAAAGTAGATAAAGTATTTTCAAGTACTTGTTGTTTAACAAGAGTTTTATCTTTTAATGTATTTATAATTAACGATTTTACCTTTTTATCTTCTTTCTTATTCATGAATTATAAATAATAATTCTTAATAGTTCATTGTGAAAAGGTAAAGATATAAAAAAATATTAATACGCTCTTGCAAAAATCACTCGCTTTTTTGATGGCTTGCCAGTTACCATGCAAAAGCCTTCTTCATTGCTTGTGTTCAGCGGTATACACCTAATCGTAGCTTTGGTTTCTTCTTTAATTTTAGCTTCAGTTTCAGCTGTTCCATCCCAATGAGCTTCAAAAAAACCACCGTTTTCAATAGCAACTTTAAACTCATCATAACTATCAATTCTATGAGTGCTTTTTTCTCTGAATAATTTTGCTTTATTGAAAATGTTTTTTTGAATTTCATCTAACAGATTTAAAACGTAATCTGAAATATTTTCTGAAGAGATTGAAATTTTTTCTAAAGTATCTCGTCTGGCAATTTCAATTGTTTTGTTTTCAATATCACGTGGTCCAATTGCAATACGAACTGGAATTCCTTTTAACTCATATTCAGCAAATTTCCAACCAGGTTTATGGGTATCTCTATCATCAAGTTTTACTGTTAAACCAATTTTTTCAAGCTGTTCTTTTAATTCTTTGCCTTTATTTACGACTCTAATTTGTTCTTCGTCAGTTTTGTAAATTGGAACTATAACAACTTGTATAGGTGCAATTTTTGGAGGCAAAACAAGTCCGTTATTATCGCTATGAGCCATAATTAGCGCTCCTATTAATCTTGTAGAAACGCCCCATGATGTTGCCCAAACATATTCAAGTTGACCTTCTTTTGAAGTGAATTTAACATCAAATGCTTTAGCGAAATTCTGTCCTAAAAAATGCGAAGTACCAGCTTGAAGTGCTTTTCCATCTTGCATTAATGCTTCAATGCAATAAGTGTCAATTGCACCTGCAAATCTTTCTGAATCTGATTTAGTGCCAATTATTACTGGAATTCCAAGAAAATTTTCGGCAAAATCAGAATAAACGTTAATCATTTTTTGTGTTTCTTCAATGGCTTCTTCTTTTGTAGCATGAGCTGTATGTCCTTCCTGCCATAAAAATTCAGCAGTTCTTAAAAATAATCTGGTTCGCATTTCCCATCTAACAACATTTGCCCATTGGTTTATTAATAATGGTAAATCTCGATATGATTGTATCCAATTTTTGTAAGTATTCCAAATTATAGTTTCAGATGTTGGACGAACAATTAATTCTTCTTCGAGTTTAGCTGTCTCGTCAACTATTACTCCTTTACCATCAGGCGAATTTTTTAAACGGTAGTGAGTTACAACAGCACACTCTTTTGCAAAACCGTCAACATGGCTTGCTTCTTTACTAAAAAAAGATTTTGGAATAAAAAGTGGAAAATACGCATTTGAATGACCGGTTTTTTTAAACATCCCATCAAGTATATGCTGCATGTTTTCCCATATTGCATAACCATAAGGTTTAATAACCATACATCCCCGAACCGATGAGTTTTCTGCCATGTCAGCTTTGTTAACGATATCGTTATACCATTGTGAATAATTTTCTTCTTTTGTTGTAAGTACTTTTGCCATTATTTTATTGTTTTGGTACAGTATTTGAAATTGATGTGAAAAACTTTACAAAAAACGTAATTTTTTACTAATTTTACAATAATAAAAACAAATCAGGAGGTAAGTACCATGAAAACAAAAATCTTTATCCCAGCTTTATTGGCACTATCAGTGGCCGCTTGTACTACCACAAAATATACTGGTGCCAATTATGACGATACTTATTATTCGTCAAAAAATAAACCAGCTCAGGTTACCGAAAACGTTGTTGTAGATCCTACTCCTCAGGTAGATCCTTCTGCAAATTATATCGATTACAGTAATTCTGGAAATAACCAGACACAAAATACTGAAGGTGTAACTCCTGAAGAAAAGTCATATAATAATTCAACTACCGAGCAAACTACCGATGCAGATGGTAATACTTATGTTACTAATAATTATTATGATGATTTTAGTTCGGATGATTATTATGATTATTCGTATTCTTCAAGAATTCGTAGATTTCATGAACCAAATTTAGGATATGGATACTATAATAATTATTACACTAATTCATATTGGTATACTTATAATCCATTGGAATGGGGTTTAAGTATTTATTTAGGTTATAGTTGGTGGCCATCTTATTGTTCAATGTATTCTCCTTGGAGTTATGGATATGGTTATGACCCATATTGGGGATATGGATATGGTAGCAATTACGGTTATGGTTACGGATACGGTCATGGTTACGGTCATGGACATGGTTATGGACACGGATACTGGGGTGGATATAATCATGGATACAATGATGGATACTGGGATGGTTATAGTGATGGATATGCTGATAATTATTACTACAATAGTTACGATCAAACCTTAACTTCATACGGACATAGGGGAGAAGATGCAGGTGCTTCAAACGGAACAAGTGGTAATTATTCTTCTTTTGTAAGTCATTACCAAAAAGAAGTTGGTGGTAGAGTTCCAGTTGTAAACTCAAATAATTTCACACATCTTAATAATAATACAAGCACTAATATTAATCCAAATGTGATTACTAATGGAAGTAATGGTTCTTTAACACCTAATGATTATGGTAAAAACCCTGTAAACACAAATGCCAACATTAATCCAAATGTTATAACAAATGGAAGTAATGGCTCAATTACACCAAATAATTTTGGTAAAAATCCAGTAAACACAAATAATCCAAATACCAATATTAATCCAAATGTGATAACAAATGGAAGTAATGGTTCCATTACTCCAAATAATTTTGGTAAGAACCCTGTAAACACAAATAATCCAAATACTAATATTAATCCAAATGTGATAAATAATAGTAATAATGGATCTATTACTCCTAATAATTATGGAAAGAATCCTACACCAACAAATAACAATGGAAACAATGTTAAACCAATTAATGTAGAGAATGGTAATTATAACAAACAACCAAATACTAATGTTGATCCATTTAGTAAGCCAAATAACAATGGTTCGATGAATGTTACTCCTAGTAAAAATCCTTATTCTAACCCAACAAATAATTCTGGAAATAATAATGTAACACCAGTAACTCCTGATAACACTGGTAGAAATAACTGGTCTAAACCTCAAAAGGTTGAAAACACTGGAAATAATGGTAATACAATTGAGTATAACAAGCCAGTAAATAATAACGGTTATAATAATAATGGAGGTAGAACAAATAAACCTGAGAATAATAATTATTCAGCTCCTAGTAGAAATAATGAGACTAAACCAGCAAATACTGGAAATACTTACAATTATTCAAAACCATCGAATTCAAATTACTCAGCTCCTGCGAAAAATAATTCTACTCCAAAAACTAATAACGTTTCACCTTCACGTAATAACAATTCATCTTCTTCTGGAAGCGGAAGTAGTCGTTCTTCAAGTGGTTCAGGTTCATCAAGTGGTGGTGGTCGTTCAAGCGGATCTTCTTCAGGAAGTTCATCTGGTGGACATCGTAGATAATATTAATTATAAAATATAAAGTTATGAAAAAGCTAATTTTTATTATAAGCACTTTGTTACCTTTTCTTTGTGCAGCACAAAATCAAGTGGATGCATTAAGATATAGTCAGAGCATATTTAGTGGAACTGCAAGAAATAATGCAATGGGCGGAGCTTTTGGTGCTCTCGGTGGAGATTTCTCAAGTTTAAGTACTAATCCTGCAGGTTTAGGTATTTACAGGTCATCTGAATTTATTTTTACACCTCAGTTTTCATATAACTCAAGTTCAGCATCCTATTTAGATGGTACTTTAGATGATTATAAATTTAGAATGAATTTTGCTAATGTGGGATTTGTTGCAACACATGTTAGTGGAAGAGAAGAGGGTTGGATAACTACTAGTTTTGCTGCTGGTTATAACCGACTTGCTGATTTTAATCATTATGTTAAAATTGAAGGTCAAAACAGTAGTAATTCAATGACTGATTATTTTGCTGCTATAGCAAATGGAACTAATTCAAATAATTTATATGATTTATCCGAAAATATAGGTATGGCTTGGGATTCATATTTAATTAATCCTACAAATTCAGATTCTACCTTATATGAGTCAGCATTATCAAGGTATGGCGTAGTTCAAACTAAAGATATTAACACTAAAGGAGGTATGGGTGAGTATGTTATATCTTTAGCAGGTAATTATAACAATAAGTTATATATTGGCGGTACATTAGGAATTCAAAGTGTAAGATATGTCGAAAATAGTGATTACACTGAATCTGATCCTAAAGATTCTATTCCATATTTTAAAAAGTTTAGTTACCAAAACGATTTAAAAACTACAGGATCTGGATTTAATTTTAAGTTTGGTTTAATTTATCGTCCAACAGATTGGATTAGATTAGGTGGTGCAATTCATACTCCAACGTTTTTAAATTTACATGATGATTATAGTAGTTCATTGCAAGCTACTTTTACTGATACTGTTCTTGGAACTGGAGAAAAATATAATTCTACTTTGGGTTCGTATGATTATGAACTTACAACACCTTTTAGGGCAATTGGTAGTATCGGATTTATTTTAGGCAAATTTGCGATTATTGGAATAGAGTACGAGTATGTAGATTATACTTCAGCTCGTTTACGCGCAAATGATTACCCATTTAGAACTGAAAATAATGCTATTGAAACTGCTTACACTGCAACGGGTAACATTAAAGTTGGTGCCGAATATAAAAGCGGTCCTTTTAGTTTAAGAGGTGGATATGGTTTTTATGGAAGTCCATATAAGGCAGGAGAAATAAATGAGAATGCAACTCGTTCCTCTTATAATGCTGGTTTTGGTATTCGTAATGATGATTTCTATTTTGATATGGCATTTACTTATTCTAAGGGATCTGAAAAATATTTTCTATATGATCCTTCTGTGGTTCCAGTTTCTGCCGCAAACATAAAGAATACCAATGTTGGGGTAATGGCAACTTTTGGATTTAAGTTTTAATGTTTATTTATTGTTATGAAGCCGTCAAATTTACTTTTGGCGGCTTCATTGTTTTAAATAGTTTATACTATCAGGACCAACATTAAATATTAAATCAAGGACACTTAAATTTGGAATAAAACTAAACCTGTCGCTAAAAGTTTGAATATATTTATTATTTAATAAAACAGTGTCTTCGCTCATCGATTTTTTGGGATGAATCGTATATCTTAAGTCTCTTGTTTCTTTTGTGTATTCCTTTATAAACCTTTCGGTTTTATTTAATTTATTTTTGATTTTTAAAATTTCAAAAATACTAAGTACAATGTTATTGTTTAATTCTATAAGTAATTCATTTTTCTGTTTAATGTTATTTATAATTGTTTCTGAATAATATTCAAAAAACGGAGATTTGCCATAAGCAGATATTATTGCATTTATATGAAGTCTCTGCCAGTCTGTAGAATAATCAATCTTTATTTGTGAAATGTTATTTTCTCCATTTGTTTGCCTGATAATAGGAATAGATAAAGGTAAAATGCCGTTGCAACTTAATATATGACACCTATTTCTGTAGCTTTGTCTTGAATAATTCTCATTTGTTTCAATATAAATATTTTCAGAATTTATTATTTCTGAAAAATATTGAATGGGAGGGAAGTAAGCAGTAGTTAAGATGACATTTAATGCCATTATTTAGGTTTTATTGATAAATAGATTATTTCATCTTCAGGTAATCTGAATCGATTAATAATATTTTTGTCAAATT
The DNA here is from genome assembly GCA_903837285.1 of uncultured Bacteroidota bacterium. Classification (GTDB taxonomy): domain Bacteria; phylum Bacteroidota; class Bacteroidia; order Bacteroidales; family GWA2-32-17; genus GWA2-32-17. The sequence goes on from CAILUD010000218.1 coordinate 25,249, forward strand.
CTTTTACGTAATTTTCATTAATAACTTTAAACCCTGCATTCTCGAGACGTTTAGGATAATCCCTTCCATGAAAGCGAACATGGTCATATTGACCAAAATGTTTTTCGCGTTCTTTAGGGCTGGTAATTGCAGCATCCTCGTATGTTGTTTCTAATGATAAATTAATAGGCACTTGCAGAATTGCCCATCCGCCAGGCTTTAGTACTCTTAATATTTCTTTTAAAGCTTTTTGTTCGTCATCAATATGTTCCATTACATGGTTGCAAATTAATACATCAAAAGTGTTTTCGTTAAATGGAATGTTTTTTATATCCATTTTTACATCTGCTAAAGGCGATTCAATATCTGCAGTTGTATATTTTAAATTTGTTAATTTTCTAAATCTTTTAATAAAAGATTGTTCCGGAGCAACGTGAAGAACATTAAGATTTGCTGTGAAAAAGTCAGTTCTGTTTTTAAAATATAACCAAAGTAATCTATGTCTTTCTAATGACAAGCATTTTGGGCATAATCTGTTATCTGCACCTTTATTTCCATATGGTAAAAATTTTCTGAATTTACCTTCACAAATTGGGCATTCTACTTTATTCCCTTTATAAAAAAAAGACACAAAAAAACTAAAAAGACCGCTTAGTCTGATTAAATAAATTCGAGGAATATTTCTTACTAAAAATTTAATAAATTTTCTCATTTTTACAATGTTTTAAATAATCTACTCCATCTAAATTCTGATGAGTTATTTGATTTATTTATTGAAAACCAAATAAAGCTAGCATTACCTATAATGTGATTTTCTGGGATAAATCCCCAGTATCTACTATCTTTTCCATTGTCACGGTTATCATCCAGCACAAAGTAATAATTCATTTTAAAAGTATATTCAGATGTTTCTATATTATTTAGAAATATTTTATTGTCTTTAATATTTATGGTATTATTTTCAAATTTCTCAATTACTGTTTTGTATAAATCAATATTTTTAAGGTCCAAAGATACTTTTTTTCCTTTTGCAGGAATAATTATCGGACCAAAATAATCTAAGCTCCAGCTATAATGTTCACTTTGAGGGAAAAAAGGAGTATTCCCATTTCCTTTTTTTAATTTCATTAAATTTATTTGTTTAATGTTAGAGTCATTTATTAATGAATCAGATGTTTCTTTTGTAATAAATAAATCATAAACATTTTCTTCATCGGTTATACCACCTTCATTGATATTATACTTAGTAAAAAAGTTATTTGATAGATTATTATTTGTAATAACTCTATATTTATATTTACAATCTGGCGCATTACCAATGTATTTACTATTTACAAATACTTTTTTATCTGTTATGGCTAAAGTGTCGCCAGCTATAGCTACACATCGTTTTAGAAGTTGAGTTCTTTTATCAAAAGGCTTATTATTTTCAAGAGGATAGTTAAACAATATTAAATCGTTACGAGAAATTTCTGAAAAACCAGGAATTCTAAAATACGGTAATTGAACTAATTCAGAATATGATTTTTCCATAAATGGAACACTAAATAAAGTACTTGGAATTCTTGCACCATAATTAAGTTTGTTAATAACAATATAATCGCCAGGCATTAAAGTAGATTCCATTTTAGAATCATTTACAATAAATGACTGAAATGCAAAAATTCTGATAATAATGAGTAAAACAACTGCTATGAATATAGCTTTAAGCCATTCAGATATTGCACTTTTTTTTTTCTTAACAGTTTTTTTTATTGCTGCTTTTTTCATGGATGGATAAAACGAAACATTCTGCTCCAACGTATCTTGTTAAAGAAACTTTTGTCTTTATCTAAAGATAACCATACAAAAACAGCTTTCCCTACAACATGGTCTTCGGGAACAAAACCCCAAAACCTTCCATCTTGTGAATTGTGACGATTATCTCCCATCATAAAATAATAGTTCATTTTAAAGGTGTAGCTATTGCTTTCCTTACCATTTATTAGAATTTTATTGTCTTTTATTTGAAAATCATTATTCTCGTATACATCGATAATTCTTTGATAAATAGGTAAATTCTTTAAAGTTAAATTTATTGTCTGCCCTTTTTTAGGTAAAGTTATTGGACCAAAATTATCTCTGTTATAACAAATAGTACTATCTTGAGGGAATACATCTTCGCGTTCTGTTATTTCATATTCTTTAACTGAAGTTACATTTGGAAATGCACGTATTGTAGCGGCTGTTTCCTCTGTTAAAGGAATAATATATTGTACAATATTAATGTTTTTAACAGTATCAGTATATGATTGCTGAGTCATTAATGCAAAATTAATATCGTCAGTAGATAAGCCTATTCTTTCAAGGTTTTTAGGATTAAGTGTCAAGCCATTTGTTGTAACAATATAATTGTATTGCATTTCTTCAAAATGTACTTGCTTGGTGCCATTAATATAAACTAATCCGTGTTTAACTTCTAAAACATCGCCTGGAATAGCAACACATCTTTTAATATAGTTTTCTTGTTTATCTACGGGTCTGTATATAATATCACCAAAATTTAATTTATCAGACCAAACGCGTTCACGACCATATCTTCTGCACAAATCATAATAGCTTTCATTTGCTCGTTTTAATGCTACAGTATCACCTTCGGGAAAGTTAAAAACTACAATATCGTTTCTTTCTACATTACCAAAACCTGCAATTCTTTTGTATGGCCATTTTATCCATTCAACAAAAGAAGGTTTGGTTTCCGACATTGGCATAGTATGGTGTACAAAAGGGAAAGATAGTGGTGTGTTTGGTAATTTTGGACCATAACTTACTTTACTTACAAATAAATAATCGCCAACTAATAGAGTTTTTTCCATTGAAGAAGTTGGAATGGTATAGGCTTCAATAAAAAACATTCTTATTAATGTTGCCGCAACAACAGCAAAAATTATAGCATCAACCCATTCAATAATTTTATTTGGTTTTTTTCCTCTTTTTTTCCAGAATGCCCAGTTAACTTTTTTAGAAATATAAATGTCAAATAATATTGGTAATCCCAATAAAATCCAATAATTTCCAACCCAAATAACCCATGGAATAAAAATTAGAAGAGCAATAATAAATTTCACCCATTTATTTTTTAAAAACTCAAAGTATTGCTTCATTTTATACTGTTTTAGTATTATTTGTTAATTTTTTTATAAAGATCGGACATTGTATAAATTCCTTTTTTATCTACCACAAATTCAGCAGCTAAAATTGCACCTTTTGCAAATCCTTTTCTGTTTTTTGCAATATGATTAATTTCTATTCTATCTGACTCAGATTCGAATATAAGACTATGAATTCCTGTTGTTTCATTTATCCTATGAGAAATAATAGGTAAACTATTATTATCACATTCTTCAGATTTTTTCCAACAATTAAAGTTTGATAAGTTGGGCAGAATGTTATTTGCTAGTGCTATTGCGGTTCCACTTGGACTATCAATCTTTTGTGTGTGGTGTGTTTCTTCAATGCTTACATTAAATTCTGGAAAATTATTGAATATATTACTTGTAATAGTTGCTGTTTCGAAGTACAATTTTACTCCAATACTAAAATTTGGAGAATAAAATAAAGTACCATTATTTAAAGTACATGCTTTCGAAATTTCTTCAAGTTTTGAAAACCAGCCTGTAGTTCCTGTTATAATAGGTATATTGTTTTTAAAACAATATATAATATTATTAGTTACAGAGTCAGGATTTGTAAATTCTATAACAACGTCTGTATTTTCTTTATTTATCAATTCGATATTATTCGAATTATTAAAATCAATAATCATTGAAATCTGGTGTCCACATTGAATTGCTTCCAATTCAATTTCTTTTCCCATTTTTCCATATCCTATGATTGCGATTTTCATTAAATATATTTAGGTAAAAATAAAAAAAGGGAAGCAAAGATTGCTTCCCAAATATATAAATAATGTTAATACTTAAGCAGTTTTAACAGATTTTACTATTGCAGCAAATGCTTCAGGATTATTCATTGCTAAATCGGCAAGTGCTTTACGGTTAAGCTCAATACCATTTTTATGAACTGCACCCATAAATTGGGAATAAGACATATCATGTTCTCTAACGGCTGCATTTATTCTTTGAATCCACAAAGCGCGGAATTCAATTTTTTTCTTGCGGCGATCGCGGTATGCATAGCTTAGACCTTTTTCCCAAGAATTCTTGGCAACTGTCCAAACATTTTTTCTTGCACCAAAACTACCTCTGGTGAGACTAAGGATTTTTTTTCTACGTGCTCTTGAAGCAACTGAATTGACTGAACGTGGCATAATTTTTCTTTTTTTTGAATGGTTAGCGTTCTGTTTTACACAGAAACTTTTTTGCTAATTCATTCTGTTTAAAAACTCTTTTTAAATTATTTCATGCAAAGTAAAAGTTTTACATTCAATACATTTCCTCTATCAATAGTGGTGAAATGTCCAAGATTTCTTTTACGTTTTTTAGATTTCTTGGTTAGAATGTGACTTTTGTAAGCATGTTTCCGTTTAATTTTTCCGGATCCGGTTAATGCAAATCTTTTCTTTGCACCGGAATTTGTTTTCATCTTAGGCATTTTTCAAAACATTAAATTATATCAAACTTTCTTTTTAGACGATTTTGGAGCAAACATCATTATCATTCTTTTTCCTTCAAGTTTAGGTTCTTGCTCAACTTTTCCGTATTCTTCTAAGTCAGCAACGAATTTCTTAAGTAATTCTTCTCCTTGTTCTTTATAGATGATAGATCTACCTCTAAAAAAAACATAAGCTTTTACTTTTGAACCATCTTCAAGGAAATTCATAGCATGTTTTAATTTAAAATTGTAATCATGTTCGTCGGTATTTGGGCCGAAACGAATTTCTTTAATTACAACTTTTGTAGTTTTTGCTCTGATTTCTTTACTTTTCTTTTTTTGTTGATACAGAAATTTCTGAAAGTCAACAATTTTACAAACAGGTGGTTGAGCTGTTGGTGATATTTCAACTAAATCTAATTCCAATTCATCAGCAAGTTTTAATGCGTCATGAATTGAAAAAACTCCAGAGTCTTCGATGTTATCGCCTACAAGGCGAACTTCTTTCGCACGAATTCTTTCGTTAGTTGCAAAATAAAGCTCGTTTTCATCTCTTTTACGAGCTCCGTATCGTTTATTAAATGGCTCAGCTATAGCTTTGTCCTCCTATTTATTTTTTAATTATGTTCCTCTAACATTTCATCAACTTCCTTTTTGATCTGATTGGCAAAATCTTCGATGGTCATGCTACCTTTATCGCCTTCGCTTTGTTTACGAACTGCAATTGTTCCGGTTTGCTCTTCCTTTTCACCTACAATAAGAAGATAAGGAATTCGCTTTAATTCATTATCTCTTATCTTTTTACCTATCTTTTCGTTTCGGTCGTCAATAAGGGTGCGAATATCGCAATTATTTAACAAATTTTCAACTTTTTTTGCGTATTCGTTATATTTTTCACTAATTGGCAGAATTACAGCTTGTTCTGGGGTTAGCCAGAGTGGAAATTTACCTGCTGTATGTTCAATTAGTACAGCAACAAAACGCTCCATTGAGCCAAAAGGTGCGCGATGAATCATTACAGGGCGATGTTTTTGATTGTCATTTCCCATGTATTCAAGTTCAAAACGTTCTGGTAAATTATAATCTACCTGAATAGTTCCTAATTGCCATTTTCTTCCTAAAGCATCTTTTACCATAAAGTCAAGCTTTGGTCCATAGAAAGCTGCTTCGCCTAATTCAACAACGGTATTTAAGCCTTTTTCTGCGGCTGCCTCGATGATTGCGCTTTCAGCTTTTTCCCAATTTTCGTCGCTGCCAATATATTTTTCTTTATTATTTGGATCGCGAAGAGAAATCTGACTTACAAAATCTTTAAATTCTAAAGTTTTGAAAATATATAATACTATATCAATAACTTTTAAAAATTCTTCTTTTAACTGATCGGGACGGCAGAAAATATGTGCATCGTCTTGAGTAAAACTTCTTACGCGGGTAAGTCCATGTAATTCACCGCTTTGCTCGTAGCGATAAACTGTACCAAATTCTGCAAAGCGAATAGGTAAATCGCGGTATGAATGAGGTTTTAATTTATAAATTTCGCAGTGATGAGGGCAATTCATCGGTTTAAGTAAGAATTCTTCATCTTCTGCTGGTGTATGAATTGGCTGAAAAGAATCTGCACCGTATTTTGCGTAATGCCCAGAAGTTACATAAAGTTCTTTTTGGCCAATATGTGGAGTAATTACAGGTAGATAACCGTATTTTTTCTGAACTTTCTTTAAAAATTGCTCAAGTCTTTCGCGAAGCATAGCTCCTTTTGGTAACCATAATGGTAAACCTGCCCCAACTTTTTGCGAGAATGCAAATAATTCAAGTTCTTTTCCAATTTTACGATGGTCACGTTTTTTTGCTTCCTCTAGTAAAACTAAATATTCTTCAAGTAGTTTTTGTTTTGGAAAAGTAATACCATAAATTCTGGTTAACTGTTTATTTTTTTCATTTCCTCTCCAATATGCTCCTGCCAGACTTAAAAGTTTTACTGCTTTAATAAAACTTGAATCAGGAAGATGTGGTCCACGACAAAGATCTGTGAAGTTTCCTTGTTTATAAAGAGTTATAGTTCCGTCTTCTAGTTCGTTAATTAGTTCTATTTTAAGTGGATCATTCTTTTTTGTAAAAAAATCTAGGGCTTCAGCTTTTGAGATATCTTCACGAACAAATACACATTTGGTTCTTGATAATTCAAGTATTTTTTGTTCTATTTTAGGTAAGTCGCTATCAGTAAGAATTATTCCTTCTGGTAAATCAACGTCGTAGTAAAATCCGTTTTCTATAACAGGACCAATACCGAATTTTGTACCAGGATAATAAAATTCAATGGCTTCGGCTAAAATATGAGCAGAACTATGCCAAAGTGCGTGTTTGCCTTCATCTTGTTCCCACTTATGTAATTTTATTGATGCGTCAATATTAATAGGTCGGTTAATATCCCATAGCTCATCATTAACAGAAATTGATAGAATTTCTTGTGCTAAGCTATTACTTAGACTTTTAGCTATGTCGTAACCATTAGTTCCACTTTCGTATTCTCTAACTTTATTATCTGGAAAAGTAATTTTTATCATTATTTTAAATTTTCGAGGTGCAAAGATATGTATTTGTTGAATATGCACAAATTGTAAAATCAAATATTCTGGATTTTTAATTCAATAAATTTTAAATAGAATAAATTAATTAACTAAATGCATTTAGAGATTTATCTGTAAAAGACTTTAGATCTTTAATAAAGTATTATATTTGTAACAAGATAATTTCATTTTTTAACTAAAAATAAATAAATATGAAAAAAGTTTACTTGTCATTTTTGGTTTTAGTAGTGAGCTGTTTAAGTTTGAATGCTCAGGTTTTATATTCTGATAATTTTGATGCATTCACATCAGGTGCAAAAGTAGCTCAAACAATTGGTACTGCATTTTGGACTACATGGTCAACTGCTCCAGGTGGTGCAGAAGATGCTGTTTTTTCGAACACACAATCTTTAAGCCCATCAAATTCAATTTACGTATCAGGAGCAAATGATTTAATTTTTAAAGCAGGCGCAAAAACTACTGGTCGTTATGAATTAAGTTGGAAAATGTTTGTTCCAACTAATAATATTGGATATTTCAATTTATTACAGACTTTTAGTGGAAATACAAGTGTTTATGGTTTTCAGGCATATATTTATAATGATTCTATTATTATTGATGCAGGTGGTGCTTCGGCAGCAAGTGCTCAATTTTCAAAAAATACTTGGCATGCTGTTAAAATGATAGTAGATGTTGATGATGATTTTGCAACATTATATGTTGATGCAAACGAAGTTGTAAGTTACAAGTGGAGCTCAGGTACAGATGGAGCGGGTTCAATTCATAAATTGGATGCAATTGATTTTTATGCATGGGATGGAACAGGTTCACCAACAACAATCACAAATGGCTCAACAGTTGGATATTATGTAGATGATATTAATTATGAGCAGGTTGTAGCTCCTGAGTCCCCTTCTAATTTAACTGCTGTTTTAAATGGATTAAATGTTGATGTTGCATGGACAGCTCCAACTGTTGCTCCAGATTCATATAAATTAAGTAGAAATGGAATAGTTGTTTATACTACTCCATCAAATGTTACTTATACAGATAATGGCCCATGGCCAAATAATTATGATTATGTAGTAAGAGCACATACTATTAATTCAGGTTATTCTCATTCTTCTAATTCTGTAAGTGTATTAGTACCTGGTGGTGTTACTAGAAATCTAGTTTTAATGGAAGAAGGAACCTCAATTAGTTGTACATATTGTCCATACGCAGCAATGGGAATTCGCGATTTAATCGATGTAAACAATAAAGATGCAGTAGGAGTTGCTTATCACCCAAATAGTCTATGGGGTTCTTTTGCTGATGCGTATACAAATGCTTCATCAGTAGCTCGTATGTTGTATTATAATATTACCGGGCTTCCATCTGTTGCCGTTGATGGAAATTTAAAATTTGAAGGAGTTTATGGTTCGGTAACTCAATATCCATATTATCTTACTGTATATAATGAAAGAATTGCATTACCTTCATTTCATAATATTAATGTATCAATTGTTCCAACAACTACAGATAATTATACAGCCACAATAACTGTTGATCAGTCTTATGAGGCTTGGACATCTGGAATTAAACTTCATACTGTTTTAACCGAATCAAATATTCCGCAAGCTTGGTTAGGCCAAACCGAGTTAGATTGTGTTGCTAGAGGAATGTTCCCTGATGAAAATGGAACTGATTTAGATTTTTCTACTATAAATACCCAAACAGTTGTGTTAAATTTCTCAACTGCTGGGTTTGTTAAAAATAATTGCGAGTTCGTAGCTTTTATTCAACATGATGCTTCAAAAGAAGTAACACAAGTTGTTAAGGTTGATATGTCGAGTATTTTAGGGATTAAAGAACTAAACGGTGAGAGAATCAGTATTTATCCTAACCCAGCTTTTGAATATTTAATGTTGAATTCAACTGGAAAAGGGACAATGACTATTTCTGATATTACTGGAAAAATTGTTTATAGTTCAGTAATTAATAATACAACTCAATATACAGATATTTCTAAATTTGCAAAAGGAGTATATGTTGTGAAAGTAACTTCAAACGAAAATACATTTACTCAAAAACTTGTTATTGAGTAAATTATATTAAAATATTTTTAAAATGCCTGATTAAAATTCAGGCATTTTTTTTTAATAAAAATCTAATTCTTTCAATTTATTATAACTTTAAATAAAAGTTCTAAATGTTTATCTTTGTTGCTTAGTAAAAATTAAATATTTAATGGAATTATTAGAAATATCAGCTATTTCTCCAATTGATGGAAGGTATAGAAGCAAAACCTCTGAGCTTGAAAATTATTTTAGCGAATATGCATTAATAAAATATAGGGTATTTATTGAAATTCAATATTTTATTGCACTTTGCAGAATTCCTTTGCCTCAATTAGTCAGTTTTGATCATTCAAAGTTTGCCGACCTAAATAAAATTTGTGAAGATTTTTCAATTAAAGATGCTTTGAAGATTAAAGAAATTGAAAAAATTACCAATCACGACGTAAAAGCTGTAGAGTATTTTTTAAAAGATAAGTTTGATGAAATTGCGATAAGCGAATACAGGGAGTTTATTCATTTTGGACTCACTTCGCAGGATGTAAATAACACAGCTATACCATTATCGCTTAAGCATGCAATAAACGAAGTTTATTATCCTTTAATTGATAAATTAGTTGATAAACTTATCAATTTATCTGAGGACTGGAAGAGTTTTCCAATGCTTTCTAGAACTCATGGACAACCGGCTTCACCAACAAAACTTGGTAAAGAAATTATGGTTTTTATTGAAAGAGTTCAAAAGCAATTAGGCTTATTATATGTTATTCCATTTTCAGCAAAATTCGGAGGAGCAACAGGTAATTTTAATGCACATGTTGTAGCATATCCATCGGTCAAATGGACTGAATTTGCAAACGCATTTGTAAATCATGTTTTAGAGTTGGAACGTTCACAAACTACAACTCAAATTGAACATTATGATAATCTTGCTGCACATTTCGATAATTTTAAACGCATAAATGTCATCTTAACGGATTTATGCAGAGATATCTGGACATATATTTCACTTGGATATTTTAAACAGAAAATTAAAGAAGGGGAAGTTGGATCATCTGCAATGCCACATAAAGTAAATCCTATCGATTTTGAAAATGCTGAAGGAAACTTAGGTTTGGCAAATTCTATGTTTGAATTTATTTCTGCTAAACTTCCGATTTCAAGACTACAAAGGGATTTAACAGATTCAACTGTAACAAGAAATATTGGAGTTCCATTTGCACATACTTTAATTGCAATAAAATCTATTCTTAAAGGTCTTGATAAACTAATTGTTAACAAAGAAGCAATTGATGCCGATTTAAATGCAAACTGGGCTGTTGTTGCCGAAGGAATTCAAACAATTCTAAGACGTGAAGGTTATCCAAATGCATACGAAGCACTTAAAGATTTAACCAGAATAGATGGAAAAATCACCCAAGAGAAAATAGAAATGTTTATTAATGGTTTAGATGTTTCAAATCTTGTTAAAACAGAATTATTAAAAATTACACCTTTTACATATACCGGTATTTAAAGCCAAATTAATGAAAAAGCTTCGTCGACTTTTTGTTTACATAAAACCATATTGGGGTTTAGCCATATTGAATGCTGTTTTTAATGTATTGGGTGCTATTTTTGCACTTTTTTCATTAACAATGGTAATCCCGTTCCTAGGTGTTTTGTTTGATATGCAAGAGCCCGTTAGAGATAAAATGGCCTTTGCTTTTAATGTAGAATCAATAAGGCATTATTTTAATTATTTTCTTACAATGCAAATTGATAATCATGGCAAAATTGCCGCGCTTATTATTGTTTGCATTGTTGTAGTTATAAGTTCTGGACTAAAAAATGTATGCATATTTCTAGCAAATTATTTTATGGCGCCCTTAAGAAATGGCGTAATTAAGGACATTAGAAATAAGCTTTATAATAAAATACTGAGACTTCCTTTATCATATTTTTCAAATGAAAGAAAGGGTGATATTTTGAGTCGTATGTCTAGTGATGTACAGGAAGTCGAATGGAGTATAATGAGTTCTATAGAAATGGTTTTTCGCGATCCATTAACAATTTTGATTTATTTCTTCACTTTGTTATTTATGAGTTATGAGCTCACCTTATTTGTTTTGGTTTTATTACCTTTAAGTGGATTTGTTATCGGAAGAATTGGAAAAACGTTAAGAAAAAAGTCTAATCAAGGACAGAGACGAATGGGAGGTATTCTCAGCGTTGTTGAAGAAACACTTTCAGGTTTAAGAATTATAAAAGGTTTTAATGGTGAAGATAAAATGAAAGATCGTTTTGAGAGTATGAATGGATTTTATACCCGATTAATGATTAAGATTTTTAGAAGAAGATATTTAGCTTCACCATTAAGCGAATTCATGGGAACTATTGTTTTGGTAATAATGATGTATTTTGGTGGGAAAATGGTGTTGGATTCGGAAGGAAGTTTACAGGCTTCAGAATTTATTGCATATATTGTTATTTTTTCACAAATTATAAATCCAGCAAAAGCCTTTTCGCAGGCATATTATAATATTCAAAAGGGAATGGCTTCATTGGATAGAATTGAGTCAGTATTATTTGCTGATAATGTTATTCATGAAAAAGAAGATCCTATTAGTGTTACCGAGTTTAAATCATGCATTGAATTTAAGAATGTTTCGTTTAAATATGAAAACGAGTACGTTGTTAAAAATGTAAACCTTAAAATAGAAAAAGGAAAAACAGTTGCTTTGGTTGGCCCTTCGGGAGCTGGAAAGTCTACTGTTGCTGATTTAATTCCAAGATTTTTTGATGTTACCGATGGTGATATTTTAGTTGATGGAGTTTCTATTAAGGATATTAAAATAAAAGATCTTAGAAATTTGATGGGTATTGTAACCCAACAACCAATATTATTTAATGATACGTTTTATAACAACATAGCATTTGGATCAATAAATTCAACCGAAGAAAAAGTAATAGAAGCGGCAAAAGTTGCTAATGCATATGAGTTTATTAAAGTATACCCAAATCATCTTTATACAAATATTGGTGATAGTGGAGATAAACTTTCAGGCGGACAAAAGCAACGTATTAGTATTGCCCGTGCTGTATTAAAAAACCCTCCGATTTTAATTTTGGATGAAGCTACTTCTTCGTTGGATACTGAATCAGAAAGACTAGTTCAGGATGCATTAACTAAGTTAATGAGTAATCGTACGTCTATTGTTATTGCTCACAGACTTTCGACTATTGTTAATGCCGATGAAATTCTTGTAATAAATAATGGAGAAATTATAGAACGTGGAAAACATGCTCAGCTATTGGAAATTGATGGAATGTATAAAAAGTTACATAGCATCCAGAATCAACATTTTACTTTATAATTTTACCTGTTTATTTATTGTTTAAATCCTCTTTGTCTCATTGCTTCGTATACAATTATTGCAGTTGCATTTGAAACGTTAAGTGAATCTATTTTTCCAAGCATAGGAATTTTAATCTGAGCTGTGCATTGTTTTAGCCAAATATCAGATAACCCATCAGCTTCTGTTCCCATAACAATAGCACTTCCTTTTGTAAAATCAGTTTCATGGTAAAAATTTTCTGCAGTTAATGCTGCCGAAAAAATTGAAATATTTTTTGACTTTAGCCATTTGATTGTTTCTTCGGAAGAGCTTACTATAGTTTGTTTAGAAAAAATACAGCCAATACTTGAGCGAATAACATTGGGATTATATAAATCAATAATTGGATCACAAATAATAATAGCGTCAACATTTGCTGCATCGGCAGTTCTTAATACTGCTCCAAGGTTTCCTGGTTTTTCAACCGATTCTAATACAATTATTAATGGATTCTTGGGAAGAATAATAGTTTCGAAACTTGATTTTCTGGTTTTAAAAATCCCTATAATTCCTTCGGTGTCTTCGCGATATGCTATTCTGCTAAAAAGTTTCTTTTCAACTTCAAAAATATTGTACTTAGGTAAATTGAAAAAACTCAAGCTATGAATTCCTTTTTTTTCTTTAAAATCCGAATTAAAAAATATTTGCAAAGGAACAAAGCCAGATTTCAATGCAATTTGCATTTCGCGCAATCCTTCGGCTAAAAAAAGTCCGTGTTTTTTTCGCCCTTTTGAGTTAAGTAATTCAAAAGCAAACTTAATTTTGGGGTTTTGACTACTGGTTAATAACTCGAAATTTTCAACTTTTTCTGCCATCTCTATAAATTAATTGAAAGTTTAAAGTTACAAGAAAATCATTATCTTTGATTATAAATGAAAAATCATGTTGAGAATAAACTTTGTATTCTTTTTTATATTCATTTCCATTTTAAGCTATTCGCAGGGAATTAATTTTTTTGAAGGTTCTTTTAACGATGCAAAAGAATTAGCAATAAAGCAGAATAAAATAATTTTTATAGATTGTTATACTAGCTGGTGTGGCCCTTGTAAGTGGATGGCAAAAAACGTTTTCCCTGATAAGAATGTTGGTGCATTTTATAATCAGAATTTTATTAATTATAAAATGGATATGGAAAAAGGTGTAGGCAAGGATGTTAAGAAAGTTTATAAGATAAGCGGATATCCTACTTTGCTTTTTATTAATGGCGAAGGTGAAGAAGAACATCGGTCCCTTGGGGGTTGTGATACTGCTGAATTTATTCGTATTGGTAGAAAAACTTTAGATAGAGAAAATAATTTTGGCTCGTTGTTAAGAAAATATAATTCAGGTGATCGTTCTCCTGAATTTTTGGCAAAATATGCCCTTGAATGTGTTAATCTTAGTATTGGATACGATATAAATGAGTATTTTAAAACTCAGAACGATACTGATTTGTTTAAAGAAATAAATTTAACTTTAATAGAATGTTACTTGACTGATATTAACTCACGTGAATTTAAATTTTTTGCAACAAATTATGAGAAATATATTCAGTTGTATGGTAACCAAAGAATAGAAAGCAGATTAGTTGTAATTTTTTCAAAATCTTTATGGTCGCTAACTAATCAAAAAGATCCAAAACCAGTACCTGTTGTTATAAATGAAAGAGTTGGTTTATATCAGTTTAAAGACTCTTCAAAAATTGCTTTAAAAATTGAAATGCAGTTTTATTGTAATAGTAAATGGCGCGATTGGAATTATTACTCGGTGTTAGCAGATAAGTTAATAGATAAGTTTGGTATTGATAGTATTCAGAATTATGAGTTAGAAGCTATTATTCAAAATGTAGGTAAAAATTGTACAAATATTGAAATTCTTAATAAATCGTTAATATGGTGCGATTTTTTTATTAATAAAAATTATTTAGTTTCAGAAAATATGCTGAATAAAGCAAGAATTTATATGAAAATTGGTAAGCTAGATAGTGCAAAAGAATATGCAAATAAAGCTTTAGTTGAGGAACAAAATAAGACTACTCCACAAATTAAAGAGATACAAAAATTTATAAAAGAGTTGGAACAACCTAACGAAAAGAATTAACGTGCTAAAGGTTGCGCAAATGCTTTAACGTCTGCTTCCTGAATTTCATTCTGACAAAGAATAATTAATCTTTCAATAACATTATGAAATTCTCTGATATTTCCTGTCCATTTTATAGATTGTAATTCTTTTATAGCGCTTGCAGAAATTATTTTCTTTGGCATTCCATAATCACTACAAATTTGTTCGATAAAATGATTTGCTAAAGCAGGAATATCTTCTTTACGTTCATTTAAAGGTGGCACGTTAATTAAAATAACACTTAATCGATGGTATAAATCTTCGCGAAAACAGTGATTCTCGATTTCTTCTTTTAGATTTTTATTTGTTGCTGCAATAACTCTAACATTAACTTGAATTTCTTTCTCGCCACCAACCTTTGTAATTCTGTTTTCTTGTAAAGCACGAAGAACTTTTGCCTGAGCTGAAAGGCTCATGTCACCAATCTCATCTAGAAAAAGTGTGCCTCCATTTGCTTGTTCAAATTTGCCTATACGTTGTTTTATTGCTGAAGTAAATGCCCCTTTTTCGTGACCGAATAATTCGCTTTCGATGAGTTCAGAAGGGATTGCGGCACAGTTTACTTCTATAAACGGACCGGTGTTTCTGTTGCTTTTTTCGTGAATCTGATGGGCAACTAATTCTTTACCTGTTCCATTATTCCCTGTAATTAAAACTCTTGCATCTGTTGGTGCAATTTTTTCAATCATCTCTTTTACTTTCAAAATAGCTGGCGAATCGCCAACCATTTCATATGCTTTAGATATTTTTTTTCTTAAAGTTTTTGTTTCAATAACTAACATCGATTTGTCAAGTCCATTTCTTAATGTTACGAGCAGACGATTAAGATCTAATGGTTTTTGAATATAATCAAATGCTCCTTTTTTTAAAGAATCAACGGCAGTTTCAATATCGCCATGACCAGAAATCATAATGACTGGAATTTCTGAATGTTCTTTTACAATATTTGACAGAACTTCAGTGCCATCCATTTTTGGCATTTTTATATCACATAAAACAGCATCAATTTTTAATGAATTTAAAATTTCTAATCCTTGTGGACCATCTTCAGCAATCTCAACTTCATATTTTTCGTATTCAAGAATTTCTTTTAAAGTGTTTCTTATACTCTTTTCGTCATCAATTATAAGTATCCGGGGCATAATTCAATTTTTTAGCAAGTATACAAAATAGCAGTCTCATTATAAAATGTTTTTAGAAAAGTTTTGGATTATAAGTGAAATCCTAAAATTTGTGAAAATGGTTTCACTTCCCATCAAAAGACTTATCTTCGAGGCAAATTTCGAGATATGAATATTTTTGAAGCAAAAGGAATTGTAAAACAGTATTCAGGACATAGAGCACTTGATAATGTGAGTGTTTCTATCAGAGAAGGTTCTGTTTTTGGTATTTTAGGGCCAAACGGAGCAGGTAAAACTTCGTTGATTCGTATCATGAATCAGATAACTGCCCCCGATGAAGGTGAACTTTTTTTTAAAGGTCAACCATTAAATCCATCAAATATTGTAGAATTTGGTTATTTACCAGAGGAACGTGGATTATACAAGAAAATGAAAGTAGGAGAGCAGGCTTTATATTTAGCTATGCTTAGAGGAGTTAAAAAAACGGAAGCGCTTAAACGACTTAAGTTCTGGTTTGAGAGATTCGAAATTCAAAGCTGGTGGGGCAAAAAGGTAGAAGAACTTTCAAAAGGAATGCAACAAAAAGTTCAGTTTATTATTTCTGTATTACACGAACCCAAATTTTTAATTTTTGACGAACCTTTTAGTGGGTTTGATCCAATTAATGTAAATATTCTAAAACAAGAAATATTAAGAATGAAAGAGGAGGGAGCAACAATAATTCTTTCTACTCATAACATGGCTTCGGTTGAAGAACTTTGTGATGATATTGCACTTATTAATAAATCAAAAGTTGTTTTAAGTGGTGCTGTTTCAGAAATCAGACAACGTTTTAAAAACAATACATACGCTGTTACTTATTCAGGTTTTATTAATTTAATTGAGGCTTCTTTAAGACATCAATATGAAATACTTTCTCATGTTGAAAAAGATGGGCTACATCATCTTAAATTTAAACTTTTAGATCAGTCGGTTTCAACAAATATGCTTATTTCCGGACTTTTACCTTTAGGTAATATGATTTCGTTTAATGAAGTTTTACCAACTATGAATGACATTTTTATTAATGCTGTTGGAGAAATTGTTAACGAAGAAATATTAACAAATTAAAAAGAAATTTTATGAATAAAATATGGATAATTATTAAAAGAGAATATCTTACCAGGGTAAAAAAGCGTTCCTTTATAATTATGACTTTACTTGGCCCAATACTAATGGCAGCAATGTTTATTGGACCGGCCTGGCTGACTCAGATGGAGGATAATGAGGTGAAAACTATTGCAGTAATTGATAGTTCTCAACTTTTTGTGAATACATTACTGGATAGTTCTAAAGTCAATATAGATTCATTACCTGAAACAGAGTTTATTAAATTTAAATATTTAACAAATATTAAGGTAGGTGATATCGAAAATAATTTCAAGGATAATGGTTATTCTGCTTTGTTATTTATTCCCACCAGTATATTGTCATCTCCATTAGTTTCTTTATCTTCTAATAAACAACCTAGCATGGCTGTTAGGATGCATATCTCTAATGTTTTAAAAAGAAAAATTGAAAGTTGGAAATTGAAATTATACAATGTTGATCCAAAGATTTTAAAGTCGATTGAAACTAATGTGCACGTTGGTGTAATTAAGTTAAGCGATGATGGAAAAGGAAAAGAAGAATTTGCCGATTTGAAAATGTATTTGGGTATAATTGGCGGAATGTTAATTTACTTTTTTATATTTATGTATGGAGCACAAGTAATGCGCGGTGTTATTGAAGAAAAAACAAGCAGAATCATTGAAGTTATTATTTCTTCGGTAAAACCATTTCAGTTAATGATGGGTAAAATAGTTGGAATTGCTTGTGTTGGATTAACTCAATTTTTATTATGGATTATTTTAACTGCAACTATTGTTATAGGTGCACAGAAAATATTTTTTAATGATACTAATACTTATAAAAATATAAAAGCTCAAAGTATTATGGCTAATACTCAGAATCTGAATATCGCTAATGAAAATTCTCAGAATGAAGTGGCTTTTAATGAAATGGATAATTTATATTCTGAAATTAATAAGATTGATTTTGTTGCAATCATAGGATCATTTCTTTTCTTTTTTCTTGCGGGATATTTGTTATACAGTGCAATGTTTGCTGCTATAGGTTCTGCGGTCGATAGTGAAGCTGATACTCAGCAATTTATGATGCCTGTAACAATTCCTCTTATTTTGTCGGTGGCATTGGTAGGCAATGTTACAAGCAATCCTGAAGGGCCGCTGGCATTTTGGTTCTCTATGATTCCATTTACTTCGCCAGTTGTTATGATGATGAGAATTCCTTATGGAGTGCCACCTGAACAAGTTGCATTATCAGTTGGTATTTTAATTGCTTCATTTATTTTTATGACTTGGCTAGCTGGAAAGATTTATCGTACTGGTATTTTAATGTATGGTAAAAAGGTTAATTATAAGGAATTATATAAGTGGTTGAAATATAAAAATTATTAATTTTCATGAGAATAGCAGCCATTGATCTTGGTACCAATACTTTTAATCTTTTAGTAGCTGATGCAGATGCAAACAATTATAAAGAAGTTTTTCGTGATAAAAGAGCTGTAAAATTAGGGCATGGTGGAATAACAAAACAAAAAATTTCTGATGAAGCAATAGAGCGAGGCATACTTGCAATAAAAGATTACACAGCTGCTATTGCTCCGCTCTGTGTAGATAAGATTTTAGCTGTTGCAACTTCGGCAATAAGAAGCACTGAAAATGGTTTACTTTTTACAAAAAGATTAAAAAAAGAATTTAATTTAGATGTTAGAGTTATTGGTGGTGATGAAGAAGCGGAATTAATCTATTCGGGTATTAGAAGGGCAGTTCCATTAGATTCTGAAAACGTTTTAATGTTGGATATTGGTGGCGGAAGTAATGAATTTGTTATTGGTAACAATAGTCGCATTTCTTGGAAACAAAGTTTTCCAATAGGTATTGCTAGGTTATTGGAAATGTTTGCACCTTCTAATCCTATTAAAGAAAACGAAATTGAAAATGTGTTAAATTATATTGAAAAGGAGCTAAAACCTCTTGTAGATGCTATAAAAACATTTCCTGTTAAAACTTTAATTGGCTCGTCGGGTTCTTTTGATACAATTGCAAATATTTGCAATATTGAATCAAATAATAAACCATTAACCCATGAAACTACTTTTTTTAAGTTTCATAAACCAGCAGTATTAAAATTATGCGAAAAAATTATCCATTCTACAACAGAAGAACGAATTAATATGCCTGGAATGGATTTAATGAGAGTCGAAATGATTCCTCTTTCAACATTGTTTATTAAATATATTTTAAGTGTAACAAATGTTAGTAACATTATACAATCGGCCTACGCAATAAAAGAAGGTATAATCTTTAGCTATTCTGAAACAGAACACTAATTGTCTTAAGTAATGTTTTGTAAATTATAAATTTCCCATTTCCATGGTTAGTGTCCTCACTAACCATTTTTATTTACTTTGCTTCTACCGTGGTCTGTGACACACAGACCACAAGGTAGATACTGTTTTACTTTGCTATTCCAAATTCTTTCTGTACAACAGCACCCAGCTCTTTTTCTAATTTAGAAAATTTTGATAGAAAAACCGAGAAGTAAATTATTAATGGAATTACAACTCCTAATAATAGAATACATAAAATAAATAATAGTCGACCGCCAAATGTTGGAAAATTACCTACAATCATAATTCTATCTTTCTTAAGAATTATATTTGCACCAATAGCACTGCTTTTTGATGCTATAATCATATTTTTTCTAAAATCTTTGAATTTGTAGTTTGGAAATTCGCCAACTAATTTGTTTTTAAGATCTTCTATCTTAACTGAGTTTTCTGGGATAAGGATTTTCATAATTTGATTTTTTATATTTAATGCAAATTATGAAATTAAATTTATAAATGAAATAATTTATGGTATTAAAACAAATTAATAGTACAATAATTTCCTTTAACTTTAACTTTTGAATGTGGTTGGTCGCATCCTATATTGCCCTTAACTGTAACTTGTGAGTTTTTAATTCTTTTTTCAACATTTGCTTTTGGAGAGTATTTTATGTCGCCGTAATTTACACTTGCGTCTAATATATAACAGGCATTTTCGGGAATATTTGCTTTTACATTATTGTAATTACTGTTAATTGTTATATTTTCGAAATTCTGATTTAAGTTTTTAATATTTAAGCTTCCGTAGTTTAAATTTAAATCAGCTTCAATATCAAGTGTGTCAATAATTGTTGTTGAATAATTTGAGTTTAATGACATTTTTTTGCACTTTATTATTTTATAATCATCATAAATTGACGTTGCATATATTCCGTATGACTTGTTAATCCATACATGCGAGTAAGAACTGTTTATTTCTGAGGCAGTGTTGTTGTCAATGTTTAATGTGGAATATGCTACATATAATTGACTCCAGGTGCATTTTTCAATTTCCGCTTTTGCGTAATTTAAATTTAATACACTTAATGGTTTTGAATCGTTAAATGCAAAATTCTTAGCATTTAATTTACCATAATTTAAAGTAATATTTGCATTGCCATTTAATTCGTTAAAGCTAATATCTCCATAGGAGTTAACGGTATTGACTTTAAGATAAACGGGATGGTTAATTACATAATCAACCTGAAATCTTGATTTCCCTTTTTTAAATGATTTATCAAGATTCTCAAATTTAATAGTGGTTTTAAATGAAATATTACCTGAATCTTCTTTTAATATAACATTTGCATTTTCCATGTATTTTTGAGAATTTGCTTCGTTATCTGTGTATAGTGTTATGGTTATGTCAACCGAAATATCTTTCTTTTCCCAATTGTGATATGTTATATTTCCATAAACGTTTTTAATACTTAATACAGTATTAATATCAGAACTAAAATCATTGTGAAGTTTTTTTTCAAATTTTTGCTGTTGAGAATACGTTGCTATTGAAATAGATAATAATGTAATAATCGTTATAATTGTTTTCATTTTGCTGTTTTTAATAAAAAGTTCTAACAAATATTATTCCTCATAAACAGAATATTTTTTTAAAGTCCTTTTAAATCTAAATCTTCACTATTAATTTGACTTACTTGTTTTCCCATCTTTTTTTGAATAACTTTAAAGTGATGTTGTTCAATTGGTGATATTAATGAGATTGCTTCTCCTGGTGATTCTGCTCGTCCTGTTCTTCCAATTCTGTGAATATAATCTTTAGGTGAACGTGGTAACTCGTAGTTTATAACACAAGGCAAAAATTTAATGTCGATACCACGAGAAATTAGATCTGTTGCAACTAAAACTTGAACTTTCCCTGCTTTAAAATTACTTAACGCTTCAGTTCTGGCTTTTTGACTTTTTTTACTATGTATAGCTATTGCGTTAATTCCATTTTTTTTAAGCTTATCGGTAACTGTTTCTGCTCTGAAAATAGAAGATACAAAAACTAGTACTTGCTTTTGCTCATTGTTTTTAATTAAATAGCGAAGCAATGGTCCTTTTTTTTCTTCAGTAACAGTATACGCAGATTGAGTAATTAAATCAATATTTATTACCTCAGGCTCAATTTTAATAACTATAGGATCATTAAAAAGTATTTGGTTGATATTTGTTACATCATCGCTAAGTGTTGCCGAAAATAATAGATTCTGTCGTTTTTTTGGTAATAGTTCAAATATTCGGTTTATTTCAATTTTAAAACCCAGATTAAGCATTTTATCTGCTTCGTCTAAAACCAATGTGTCAATATTTGATAAGTGAACAGCTTTTAATTCTACCAATTCTAATAATCTTCCAGGTGTTGCTACTAATATCTGCACGCCTTGTAATGCAATCATCTGCGGGCTAATAGCAACTCCCCCAAATACTGCTAAAGATTTTATTCTTTCGGGAAGTGCAGAATTAAACATCTGAAAAACTTCTCTTACCTGAGCAGCAAGTTCGCGTGTTGGAACTAAAACTAAAACATTAATGTGTCTGTTTTTATTTGCTGTATTACCTTGCATATTCATTAAAATTGGTAATACATAACTGGCAGTTTTTCCAGAACCGGTTTCGGCAATGCCTAAAACATCTTTTTTGTTTAAAATTGCAGGTATTGCTTCTTTCTGAATAGGAAACGGCTCAGAATAATTCTGATTTTCGAGAGCTTTAATTAATGCAGGAGGTAGACCTAAAGAAGTAAAAGACATTTTTATTTATTGTTAAAATTTAATTTTACGAAGTAAAGATACATGAAATTAATTTTTTAATTGAAAATTTAAGAATAATAAAAACCTTACATTTTTTAAGGACTTATGGTTAATCTCAAACAATTTATTTACGGTTTTTTTTGTTGGAGATAAATCCAACAAAGGCGAAATATTTGCCATTTCAATTAACGTTAATCGAAGTGGTGCGGTGGGTTGTCCACGAAGTGTGCGAACTACAATTTTTGGGCAAATATTACACGGTGTTATAGTAATGCAATTTCATCTATTAAGCTGTTTATTTTAAGTCAGTTAAAAAATTGGAGTTGGACTTCGTGGAGGGCTTTTTGTTTCTTTTTTGTTGGTGAAAAAAGAAAAATTATAAAAATATCTGGATTTAAATAATATAAAAATATTTTCCAAAAGGATTTAAAGGGGCAACTACCTATATTATTCTAAAAAATCAAAATAGTTTCTAATTGATTTTGACTAAAATATAAAAATAAAAAACTTCCAAAAGCTAAGCTATTGGAAGTTTTAATAAAATAAAAAAAAGATTATAAGCCAAGTGTTTTAATACAATTCTCAATTCTGTTCCATGTCCTTTCAATATCATTATCAAGACCTACGCTAAAACGAATAAGCCCTTCAGATAATCCCATTTGTAATTGTATTTCTTCTGGAACTTCAGATGAAGTGCTTTTGCCGGGATTACTAAATAATGTTTTAAAATATCCTAAGCTAACAGCTAGGTAGCCAACATCTTCTAGTTCCATCATTTCCATTAATTTATTTGCTCTTTCTGCAGTAGCCAAATCAATAGTAATTACTCCACCATATCCAAAACCAGGATTCATTATTCGTGTTAATACTTCATGGTCTTTACTTCCTGAAAGTCCTGGATATACCGTACGAATTGAAGCTGCACTAAATTTTTCGGCTAAATACTGAGCGTTGTAACTATGCTGTTTCATTCGTATATGTAAACTATGAAGGTTCTTTAAAATTCCAGAAGAGCGGAGTGGGTCGAGTACTGGCCCAAGCAACATTGCTGTTCCTGTATTTACATCTATTAATGAATCAATAAATTCTTTATTTCCACAAATAGCACCTGCAATACAATCATTTTTACCGTTTATGAATTTTGTCATACTATACACAACTATATGAGCACCAAGTTTTATTGGCGATACAATCATAGGGGTAAAAGTATTATCAATTACAAGTTTTACATTATGTTTATTTGCAATACTTGCAAGTGCAGGAATATCAGAAACACGAAGTAAAGGGTTAGTTACAGATTCGGTGTAAATTAATTTTGTGTTTGGGAGTATAGCTGCTTCTACTTCTGATATATTAGTAATGTCAACAAATGTTACTTTTATTTGGAATTTTGTTAGGTAGTTTTCCAGAAATGCAAACGTTCCGCCGTAGGTTGTCATACTCGAAACAATATGGTCGCCTGTATTGCAAATATGTAAAATGGTATTTGTTATTGCAGCCATTCCTGATGCTGTTACCCATGCTTCTTCTGCGCCTTCCATTCGTGCTATTGCATCAGCAAGATATTTATTGCTGGGATTCCAATGTCTTGAATAAAGAAAACAGCCCTCTGCTTCACCATGAAATGTGTCGGACATTGTTTTTGCCTGCAAAAAAGTGTAAGTTGCAGAATCGCTGATAGATGGATTTACATCGCCAAACTCTCCGAATTGTCTTAAGTCCTGAACCTGACTTGCTGATGATATTTTAAATAAAGTTGAAAGAGGTAGTTATGATATGATAGGTGATTCATTTGAAGGTTCGTCTACA
>CAILUD010000219.1 GCA_903837285.1 uncultured Bacteroidota bacterium
AATTGAAATTATTTAATTAATCTATGGAAAAAAATTCTAAAATATTATATGATCTTATTTCTTCATGGAGAGAAAACAAAGAAGCTTATAATCCTGAATTAGCTTTAAAAATACTTTTAAAAACAGATATATACTTAACTCAGCAAACAGAAATTCCTGTATTAAAAAAATTCTTAAATTATACATCAACGAGTATTTTCTTAAAATCACTTAACAACGACGAAAATAGAAATCATTGGGCAGAAACAGTTTTTAAAGCAATTCAGATATCGGGCTATAATCTTCTGGATATGCTCGAATACCGAATTGAAACTGTTCCAGAAAATTATTACTTTCAGGATTACTCATCAGACAAACTACAAAATTGGACTTATAAACAAGTTTTTTTACATACACGTGAAATTGCAGCGGCGTTATGGAAAACTGCAGAAAACAACGTGCCAAGAGTTGCAATAATTTCTGAAAATAGTTATGAGTCTGCATGCTGCGATTTAGCATGTTTACTTTACGATATTCCAGTTACTCCTTTAAACACACATTTTGACAGTGAAATTTTAGAACACATTTTCAAAAGCCTTGAAATAAATATTATATTAACCGATTCTGAGAATACATATGAACAATTAATTCAACTAAAGAATACAACAAAAATTGATTTCACTGTTTATTTTATTAATAGCGAACAAAGTTCAGAAGAAAATTCAATTATACATTTTGCAGAGTTTTACAAAAGACTAAATGGTCTCGAAATTTCAGAAATACTTATCGATAGGGTAAAACGTAACATTAAACAGGTTGCCACTGTAATGTATACTTCAGGTAGTACAGGCTTGCCAAAAGGTGTTTCATTCTCGATGTATAATTTAGTTTCAAAAAGATTTGCCAGAGCCGCGGCATTACCGGATGTTGGACATAACGAAGTTTTACTTTGTTATCTTCCTTTATATCATACTTTCGGAAGGTTTTTAGAAATGCTTGGAATGATGTATTGGAAAGGCACTTATACTTTTTGTGGAAATCCATCTACAGAAACATTAATCAAATATTTTCCTATTGTTAATCCTACCGGATTTATTAGTATTCCATTAAGATGGCTACAACTACACGAAAGAATTAATGAAACCGAAAACATAAAAGAAGTTGTTGGATCAAGACTAAGATGGGGACTATCGGCAGCAGGTTACTTAAGTCCTGATTCGTTCAGATTTTTCGAGAAAAATAACATCATGCTATGTAGTGGTTTTGGAATGACTGAGGCTACAGGTGGAATTACAATGACAAAACCCGGAGAATATATTGAAAATTCCGTTGGGAAAGCATTGCCTGGTGTATATCCTACATTAAGTGAAAATGGAGAGCTTCTGCTTTCCGGCCATTATATTGCACATTATTTAGAAGAAGCAAATTTTGAAAATGAAATTGAATATCCAAATGAATTAGAATATAAATTAAGCACCGGAGATATATTCAGAATTTTGCTAAACGGGCAGTTTGAAATTATTGATCGCATTAAAGATATTTACAAGAACAACAAAGGTCAAACAGTTGCACCAAGAGTTGTTGAACAGAAATTTGAAGGTGTTGCAGGTATTAAAAGAACATTTCTGGTTGGAGATGGAAGACCATATAATGTTTTGTTCATTGTTCCCGATTTAAATGAACCTCTTTTACAAGTTTGTACTACTAAAGAAATGTTAAGAGATTATTTCAGACAAATTGTTGAAATGTGTAATCAAAACTTAGCTCCTTATGACCGTGTAATTAATTTTGAAATATTAGATCGCGATTTTACTGAAGAACAAAATGAATTAACATCAAAAAAATCATTTAATAGAAAAATTATTTTAAAAAACTTTTCCTTCTTAATTGATGAACTATATAAGAATAACTTTGTAGAACTACAGTTTAACTCGCTAACAATTAAAATTCCACATTGGTTTTATCGCGATATGCGAATTCTGGATGATGACGTTTTTATTGTAGAAAACGGGTTAAAAAATCGTGTTACTTCAAGATTATTAACAATCAAAATTAACGATAACAAAATACAAATTGGCAATTTAAATTATACCATAAACAATCATTATCTAGATCTTGGAATATTAGTAAGACAACCACTTTTATGGTGTGGCAATTACGAATTAGCCGCATTTTACCCTTGCAAAGAAGGCTGGGATATTTCTTTTGGAAACATTTCCATTGACATACATTTAAGTAATCACAAAACATTAGATCTTAACATTGCAAACATTGCTCAGGTAAAAGACAATAATTTAGCAAAAACAAACATACTAATTTTAAAAGCATTTAACAACAATACAGATGAGGCAATTGATTCTATAAAAGAATTGAGTTTAATGTTAAATGATAGTTCAAAAAGAATTGATGATTTAATTCGTCGAAAATTATTTGCATTATCTGAACATGATGACGAAAACGTTCGCTGTTTAACATATCGCATATTATTACTTGACGAACCGGAAGACAATTATAATTATCTTTTCAGTTGGTTTATAAATTCGGGCAAATCTTTTATGAACCACGAGTCTATAGAAATTCTTGCATTTTCACAACTCGAAAAACGAAGACTTGAAGCATTGCGAAAAAGAATGCATTCTTATCGTAAAAATTTCATTTTTCCTGCCTCAGATATTATTCACCAGCAATTTGAATATATATTTGATTTATTAGTAAATTTTGTTTCTGTTCATCCCGAATATTACAATTCTGTACGCGCCGAACTTTCTGCATGGATACTATTAAAAGCAGATTCGTTTTTTTCCGAAACTGCAACAAAATACATTGAAAAACTTTACAAAGAATATGAAGGCAAATTAGAAGCCAACACAAAGCAATTTTCAGAAAAAGAATTAAAATCAAAAATAGTATTTGATGACGCTCTTGAAGAAATTGAAAAAAATAATATTTTAAATGTTCTTTCAGATAAAACATTCTTAAAACAATCAATATTACTGGCATATGATCAAACTAACTTTGCAATTGAAGAAGTTTACATTAATGGAATATGGATATACGCAATACAATCTTCTAACAAATTTAAAAATTATAGAATAAGCATTAATACTTCATCAAATAAGCATTTCGATTTATTATTAATTTTAAGTGAGGGTATTAATTCTGATGACTATCAAAAATCAATTTATTGGTTGTTATCAATGGCTGGTTTTCCATTTTACCCAAGAATATTGCCAAGAATTGGTTGCTGCCGCCCCGAATTAAAAGCGCTTACGGTTGCTTATAAAGGTGAACTTAATGTTTGGAAAAGAATTTGCCAACTTGCATTAATGCCACCTGAAGAGGAAGAAATTAAAACAAGAAACAGATGGAGAAGACTGTTTGTAGAATCATTTACACTTTTTTATAGAAGCTGGAATAACAGCGGAAATAAGATTGTTCCGGCATTGATAACACCATCAAATGTTGTAGTATCTGAACTCGATTACCACGAAGGTGCAATTTTACAAACAATGTCCGAAATAAAAGAATATGAAAATCCACTTTCATTGATAAAACCAATGATTCACAATTTTTATATTAAAACTGTAAATTGTTATCCCGAAACTAAAAAACAACTGGATATCAGATGGATTTTTTATGCTTGTTATGAGGCCTTAAATAAACATAGTGCAGATAAATTTTTAGAAGAACTTTTAATTGCATTTAAAACTGAGAATATTTTATGTCCCAATGGCGAAAATATGTATGAAGTACTTGATGAATACATAAAAAAGAGACAAGAAAAATTTCATCCTTCGTTAACATTAATGACCGCAATAGATGAATATTGGGATTGGCAAAAATTAAACAAAAGAGCAACAGCAATTGCCTGCGAACAAACAATAGTTGAGTTGCAAAGACTTTATAGATTATATCTTCAACCAGAAATTTCGAGATATTTTTTATATAGCCAAACATATTTTAAATACTCTGACAAACCTGTGCAAGTTGCTTTTGACAAATTACTCGAATCTTTATTTTTCGATAACAATAAACCAGCACTACAATGTATTGAATTATCCGACTTACAGGAAGTATTAGTTGAAGAAAGTGATAAACTTATTTTTAGCCGATTGGTTTTTCCTACGTATAATGTTACAAAGAAAATGGAAATACGAAAAATCGGATTAAAAGATAAAGAACAAACTGCTGTACATTCAATAATTACTGATAAATTTGGGTTGAATTATACCCTTAGACATCCCGACAAACCTGTTGAAATAGGAAACCTGTACAGATTATTCTATCTTGAAAATTATCCAAAAATAGCTTCAACACATGACAGACATTATATTTTAATTGACAATAACGAAAAAATTGTTGGTGGTATTTGTTATAAAATTATTGACAAAAATGTTGTACTGCTCGATGCTGTATTAATAACATCACACCTTAAAAACCGTGGAATTGGAACTGCAATGGTAGAAGATTTTTTTAGCAGAATGCAAAGTTTAAATTACAAAACAATCAAAACCCACTTATATCAAAAAATATTTTTCGAGAAATTAGGCTTCGGTACCGATAGCCGCTGGGGCGAAAGAGTGAAGTTCTTAAAATAACGGTTCGATGTTGGATTTTGCACGCATTTACTAGCAGTTGTGCTTGCCCCTTTGGGGTCAAACCGCTATAATATTTGAACTTTGTTAATCTTGTCAAGTTGCCCATAACAGCCTGCTAAATTGTAAGCTTCCCCATTCTTCGGCCATTTTAAAATAGAAAACTAAAAAAAGTTTTATTAATTTTAAATGGAAGAAAACATGAAAAAAACACAGTTTACCGAGAACCAGATCATTGCTATGTTGAAGCAACATGAGCAAGGA
>CAILUD010000220.1 GCA_903837285.1 uncultured Bacteroidota bacterium
TCCTTGCTCATGTTGCTTCAACATAGCAATGATCTGGTTCTCGGTAAACTGTGTTTTTTTCATGTTTTCTTCCATTTAAAATTAATAAAACTTTTTTTAGTTTTCTATTTTAAAATGGCCGAAGAATGGGGAAGCTTACAAATATACACATTTCAAATAACTTAATTTAATAACTTCCAATTCGGTTACCTTCAATAATTAATCATTAATATCTATCTAATATATTATTTGTTATAAACATAGTTCGTGAGGCATGGCCTCCCTTTAAGTTATATTGTATGGTCCACAATATGGAGAAATAAATTCCTTTATCTGAAACAATCCTTTCAACAGTTATCTTTTTTGATAAATGGCAAAATCATCATTCCTTCCAAGATTATAAGGAAAAGTATTACTTTATATAACTTCTCAATTAATTATTATATGTCTTGTTGTAATTGTCAAACTACACATGTCTACCCGATAAATTCTAACACAGTATTAACACAAGTGCGAATTGTTATGTTAGAATGTCAGAGTCAATTTTAAGTGCCCTCCCAGTCCTTGTTGAATTATTTTCATTAATGTGGAAAGCCTAATGTCACTAGCGTTGTTCTCGATACGTGAAATATAAGACTTATTAGTTCCGCATTTTTCTGCAAGTTCTTCTTGAGTCATACCGAGTTTTATTCTTGCTTTTTCAAGAAGTACACCAAGTCTAAAAGCTTCAAATTCCTGTTCCCATTCTTCACGCTTTTTAACTCCTCGTTTACCATATTTTTTGTCGAGGATTTCATCCAATGATGTAAGATTTTTATTTGCTTTATTTTTCATTGCTATATTCCTCCATTATTTTAAGTGCTCTTTCAATTTCTCGTTTTGGGGTTTTTTGTGTTTTCTTTTGAAATGCATTTCCAAGAACAACTAGATTTCCTTTGTCAAAGAATGAAAATATTCTATAAATGTTTCCACAAACTTCAACTCTTATTTCATATAGTCCCTTTGTGCCTTCAATATGTTTAAAGTATTTTTCAGGTACATGTCGTGTTACTCTAATTAAATTTAATGTCCACTCGATTTTAGCCTGAGCATTATCAGTCTGTTCAGTGTAAAAGTCAAGAAAATAGTTCTTATAAGCTACAACTTGTCTTACGAGATTCATAGCACAAAGTTAACTGATCAGACAACATTTTCCAAATATTTTCTGAATTATTTCTGGGCACGTCTTTTTTATGCATTAGCGTTAACGTCATGAAAAGTACAGCTGTAATAATTTAAGAGCTAATTTTAGCTCATATTCAAGAGTTTATTGAGCTATATTTAGTCTAATTGTGAGCTTTAAATAAATAAGCTAGTTAAAAAAGTCAAGTGGTAAACGCCAGCCAATAATGGAAAAAAAAATTAATACGAAATAAAAATGGAAGTAATAGTTATTAACTCTGAAGCCTTTGAGCTACTAAAAAAAGAAATGTTTTGCTTAATAAAACAAGCTGTCGCTGAAGTTTTAAATGAGAAAAAAAATGCTGAAAACTCGGATTGGATTACTATTAAAGAAGCTCAAAAATTGTTACCATATAAATCAAAAACTACATGGCAAAAATTCAGAGATTCTGGAGATATTAAATTTTCTAAAAGCAAGAATGGTAGATTTATTCTTTATTCAAGAAAAAGCATTATTGAATACCTAAATAAAAATAAAGTTGGGTTTTAAATTCAATAGATAATAAACGAAAATATTATTCTCATAAAGTAAAGAATATTTCCAAATTCTGCACTTTACTATTTTTTGTTTTAGCGTATAATTCAGCTACTGCTCCACCAACAAAAACAATTTCTTTTTTTAATTCTCCTAACCCGTTCGCTACTTTTTGCAGCATATTTATATTAGTCCTCATGTTTTAGTCGTTTTTCTAATTCGTTTATTGCAATTTTAATTTCTCTTACACGACCAATCCTTAAAGTATCTACAATAGCTAGTAGTTCATAAAACAAATCGTCTTGTTTAATAATTGCAGGCAATGTGCTATAAAGTGGTTCAATAGCTTGTCCTCTTTTATCACCTGAAGCAGATGGCCATACATACAAATCCTTACTTGAAGAAATATAGTTGCTGATTGGTAATGCTGAATGAGCAGTTGGAATTCCTCTTACGATTGCACCTGGTTCAATTGGAAAAACATACTTTAATCCATATATTAGAAATTCTTTTAACGCATTAACATTTACTTTTCTTTTATCACTATCAATTAGTCCTGATATTTTACATCTATTTAAAGCTTCAGATACTTCAGATGGACTTATTTGAATAGCATTTGCAATATCTATATTTCGCCAATTAATATCGTGCAATGAAATAATCTTCAATAACACTACTATATCTTGTGGACGCATTCCATTATGTTTCTTCATAATTTCTATAATTAATTCGCGATTCGCGAATTGCAAATATAGTATTATTTTGAAATAACACAAATGTTTGATTAAAACTAATTTTCAAACTTTAAATGAAATATCATTTTTATAAGATAAATGTTCATTATATCTAACATAACCTAATTGATTTGTTTTAATTTTCGTATGCCCTATTTTAAAATCAGGTTGATTAAAATGATTATGCCCATAAATCCAATAATCCGGGCCAGCAATTTCAATAAAATTGAATAATTCAACTGCAAAAGCTTCATTTAATACACTTCCTTTATATTGTTCCGGGTAATTATAAAATGTTGGAACATGATGTGAAACTACAATAGTTTTATTATCGTTATTAATTTCTAATTCCTTTTTAATAAAATCAATACTCTGTAAATGAAAATTATTGTATTGCCTTGCCGAAAATCTTTTACTATTATACTTTATCACATGGAAATCATTTAAACCACTTTCAATTTGCATTTCATATCCACTACCTATTTTTGTCCAAAGAGTAGAAAAAATAAGTTTTACATTATCGTGTATAATAGATGTATTATTAACTAAAAAAACATTGCTTTTTATTTTTTCATTTATTGTACCACTTTTATTAGCAGCATCAAAATAATAATACTCATGATTTCCAGGAACCCAATAAGTAGCTTGAAAATTATCAGACAAATACTGAAAGAAATCGTCATGTTTATCCATTCTTTCAAAAAGGACAATGTCACCGGCTAACAATAAAATATCACCTTTTGGTACAATCTTATTTTGCATTAGAAAATTACTATTTTCTGGAAATTCTAAATGCAAATCTGAGGCATATTGTAACTTCATTTTATTTTCATTTTTTACTTTTACAAATCTTTTTTTCTGGATACCAAGTAGCATGTTTTTCTACAACTGCTCTTATATCCTCATAATGCCAAGGATTAAGAAAGTCAATCACATTATCTTCTTTAGGGAAAAAACTATGACAATACTTCGGAATCACATTCTCCGGAACAACTCCCCAATTATCCTCACCTTTTGCCATATTAAGCATATCAGTTTTATCGTAAAAAACAAAAGGTACTAATTGCTCAAATAATGCAATTGCCATATTTATGGTTTCAACCTGCCTGAATAATCCAGTTAAATATAATTTCCATCCATCATTATACTTTGAAATATGAAGGGTAATATGTGTTGAGTTTCCGCCTCTACAAATCTCCCATGGGTGAGTTCCCCTCCATTCACCACTAACATACCATTTTTTAAAAGCAGTAGAACTATCAGGTTTAATATTTAGTAGGCCTCCATGTCTAGAGTCAGCCATTTTTTTATACTTTTCGAGTGGACTTAATTTAGCTTTTGAATCTTTAAAATAATTATTAGAATCATAACATATCTCACAATATCTTAAAAAATCATTCACAGTCATCTTTTCAAAAAAAAGATTTTCATCGTTATTTGCGACAAGCAATTCTAGTTTATTTATTTTTTCATTTCCTAATTCATGATCGTAGCGAATTTCATCAGAAATATTTTCCCAAATAATTTTACGTTTAATTTTTCCGTATCTTCTCCATAATGGAAGATTAGTAGCAATGTTCAGATTATACTTGTCAGGGTTTTTAAGAAAAATATGAATCTCCTTATTTGCTATAACTAGCAGTCTAGCTACAAATCGCGCTAGTTCTTTATAATTTGGATGAATTCCTATAATTGTATTGTCTTCTAGATTGAATCTGAATAAAAATTTGGATTCTAAATAAAAATAGTAAGTTTGTTTATATTCAATTACAGTAAATTCATGCCAATCATACTCATGCGGAAAATCATCTTCCCATAACCTAACATATTCTTCATGGTTTTCTACATCACAATTTTCTAGCATTTCTTCATAATTCCAGAAAGATGAAATATCTCCTTTTGATGATTTTATCCATAAATTCCACGTGTTATCAGTATTTTTGTTATCCGGTTCAATATCCTGAAGTTTTTGAATAAAATTAAATATTTTTAATGCCAAGGATTTAGAAGGATACAATTCTTCACTTTCGTTTTCTAACCTTGATAAAATATCTTTAATTTCAACTGTAAAAAACTCTTTTTTTTCCATATGATTATTTATTCTAATTATACACTTATATTTTGTTATAATTAATTATTTACAATACCTATCAAATACTTTTGCCATTTGTTTTTGTTCTATTTTTGAAAGTCCGAATTTTTTAGCAACAATTCTCCAATTACTTACTGACTTTCTAATTGTTTCAATAATATTTAAAGCTTTTTCTTTATTAAGTCTAAAATAGTTTATTAAAACTAAAGGTAATTCAAGATCGAGTGAATTATCATCAAGAGAAATATTCAGCGATAAACCAGTTCCATTTTCGTTTGGATTTATATCAAATGCAGGAGAAAGAATCCAGCCCTTATCTGTTAGCATAAAACCATGGTTTCTTAGATGATCATCGGTATTTGCGATAAAAATATTAAATACTATTCGTCTCCATAATTCTTCTAAATCTTGTTCGACATTAGCTCCTTTATTTGATAAAAAATCAACAATCTCAAGATAACTTACCCCATCATGAAAATCTGCACCATCAGAATATCCTAACATTGTCATTGCTGAAGCAAAATGAATTCTTTCACCATTACTTGCCCTATCAAATCTTTTTGTAAGAAAAGTATGATGCTTACTTGAAAATTTCTGTGCTTTTGATACCGAAATATTTATTCCTGCATTTTTTGCTAATTCATATGCCACCATTTCCCATCCACCTATGTCTTTTCCATCATTTTGACTTGGAAATTTTGCTATCCACAACCTATTTTCTTTATCTAAAACGGTAGCTTTTGGCCTTGCACCACCTAAAGAAGAACCAGGATTAACAAGCATATTCAACCAATTCCAGTATTCAGGGTTCTCTATAACATTGTCATCTTCAAGCTTAAGGCTTATTATTTCAAGCTCCTTCAACGAAGTCCAAGGAGGAGTAGCTAATTTATCATTATCATTTAAAAAAGGGCCATTAAATGATTCTTTAAATCTTAATGCTCCCATCCTATTACCATCAAATACACCTAGTAAATAATCGCTTTCCTTTAAAGATTTCTCAGTTCGATTTTCAATTTTTGCTAATACAGACTCTCTTCTCTTCATCAAAATACGACCCCAACGATCTGGAGAGGAATCAAGAAAAATTCCAAAATTCACTTTTTCATCACCAAGATATTGCGTACCTGAATAGAAATGTAAATCTGGATCTAATATTTGAGAATAATCAGATTTTAGCCAACCTTCCGAATAGCTAAAAGAAAATATTTCTTTTCCCCTGGCATATTCAGATGAAAGCAAACCCATATAAACAGGCTCAACCATTTCTAACAAATGAGCAAACACTAATATTTGCCTCCGATTATTCTTTTTTTCCATCAGGATTATTTTTAAAGATTTTTTTTGGAGCTCTTTCTTTGATAAGAAGTTTAGCATCCTGAAGTCTTCTTCCTAAAATATCATCCTTAGCAACCTCAATAATATCTTTCTCAAGTCCAAGAACAAATAAAACTTTTATTAAAGCCCCAATACTTACATTAGGACTCCCTTTTTCAATTGATAACAATGTTGGTCTACTTATATTGGCTCTTTCTGAAACTTGCTGGGCACTATATTTCCTTCTTAATCTTGCAAGTTTAATATTTTCGCCTAATATCGAAAGAGTTTTTTGTGCCTTTGGTAATAATACAGAATTACTTGTTTTCATAACGTAAATTATATTTTACAAATATAATAATATTTGTAAAATATAGCAATAGTTATATTAATTATATTGAATGAATAATCTTTCATGTATTTGGTATTGTAA
>CAILUD010000221.1 GCA_903837285.1 uncultured Bacteroidota bacterium
CAATTTGGATTGGAATGGGGTGGTCATTTTGGATCGGCAGAGGGTGGTCAATTTGAATCGGCAACAGGTGGTCATTTTGAATCGGCAACCCCTGGTCAATTTAAATCGGCAGAGGGTGGTCAATTTGAGTGCGTTTTACACACTTATGAGTTAGAGTGTTTTTTATTATCATATTGTCTTGACTTTTAAATAAAAATACACTAATTTTGTTCTTATAAAACGTTAACCAAAAAGTGTAGGTTTGTAAAACTGTAAGCGAGGACGAATTTTTACAGTTGGTTTTAAATAAAGACACTTTAATTCGAAACAGATCAATTACATCTGAGAGTTAAGGTGTTTTTTATTATTTTTAAAATGGATAGTATTATAGCTATTAATAGCAGCTTTAACATTTTTATTCTTAGTTAATTTGCTTATTCGAACTGACAGATTAAAATATCTTTAAGGCAATTACCTTAAAATATATTTGCATTATTCAGGTTATAACCATAAATTTGCATTTATTATATCAGGCTATAACCTTATGGAAACATTAAAACAAAAATTATTAATTGAGCAAGCTGATAGAAAGTTGGAGTTATTTAAATCGCTCAATTCATTTACTATTCCACAATATGGATGGGTGCATACTATCAGGATAGCAATAAAAATGTCGCTAAGGCAATTAGGAAACCGGCTTAATATTTCTCCTCAAAGCGTAAAAGAAATTGAAGAGCGTGAAGCCAATGGTTCCATTACCATAAAATCTTTAAAAGAAGTTGGAAACATGCTTGACATGAAATTAGTATATGGGTTTATACCAAAAAATGAAAGTATTGAAAAAATGATTGAGAAACGGGCTAATGAAGTTGCAAAAGAAATAGTATTACGCACATCTCAAACAATGAAATTAGAAGATCAAGAAAATTCAAAAATTCGTTTAGAAAAAGCAATAAAAAACAAAGCCGAAGAAATTAAAAACAAAATGCCAAAGTACCTATGGGATTAAATATTGAATACATTGAAGGACAAACTCCAATTGATGAGGATGAAAAAGAAGGGTTATTAATAAAATCAATTACTACAAGAGGAGAATTAGATGAATTCGAGCAATATAATATTGAAAAGGCTATTGAATGGACATTTGGCAAAAAATTGAAAATAAATTATATCCTTTCTGAAAGTTTTATAAAAGAACTACATCATAAAATGTTTGGTGAAGTATGGTCTTGGGCAGGAGAATTCAGAAAAACGAATAAAAATATTGGTGTAGATAAGTTTCAAATAGCAATTTCTTTAAAGCAATTATTAGATGATTGTTATTATTGGGTTGCTCACCAAAGTTTCTCCGAAGATGAAATTGCAATACAGTTTAAGCATAGAATCGTATCAATACATTGTTTTTCAAATGGTAATGGAAGACATTCCAGGTTGATGGCAGATATTATTATTAATCAAATATTTGGAAAACCATTCTTTACTTGGAATAGCAGTAATCTTAATAAAAAAAGTGAAGTAAGAACAAAATACCTTGTCGCTATTAGAAGTGCTGATAATTGGGATATAAAACCATTAATAGAGTTTGCCAGGAGTTAGCAACAAAATGCAATAGCATTAATCATCTATATCCAAAGATTTCCTTTACTTCCTTAATATTTCTTTCCTTAGTTAATTGTAGCATCCTGGCAGGCGGATCAAAGCCTGTTTTTCTTTTGTATAAAATGTTATTAGAGCATCTGGTGGAGCAAGAATACGAATGCGATTTAAAGCTCTCATAAGCAGAACCACACATCCAGCATATTTTTAAATACTTTGTTCGCCTGATGGACTTTTCAATTGTACCACCAAGGGTTTGATTAAACAATCTTTTTTGTAATTCTACTTTTACACCAATTGTATTTTCATTGCACATGTCCTTTGTAGCAATTAATTTTTTCTCTTTCATGATTTTTTAATTCAAAATTACGACAAGAAAAAATTCCACTTTCCTCAAAGTCTTATTACTATGTTATAAATGCTGCTAATTGCCCTTATTCAAATTGAATTATTCTCTAATTTAACTCAAATATTAGATGAAGATTAATTGAGGTTGTAACTAGTTTTCTATGGCATCAACATGAATTAAAATTTAGTTGCACTTCACTTAAATGCAGATATAGTAAGAAAAACAATATGTTTTTCATTCAATTTTTGCTGTATTTCTTTTAATATATAACAACTCTCTGCATTACCCGCCTTATTGTATTATGAGTGTTTGGCTATTAATACAATTTTGTTTTGTGTATTTATACACTTGAGTTAGCAAAATGGATTTTTGCTGATTTACGGAAAGAAAAAACGACAAGGAACGGGTGAAGTCGTTGCCAGGTCTGGGTGCAGCGAATTTTCTTTCCGTAACCGAAAAGAAAACTCAATGATTTAATCTACAAGCTCAGTTATTTTAGATTTATCAAGGATGAAATCAGCAGACTGTTGAGCTTGTGAAGAAGCTTGTATTACAAACTTTTTATCATTACGCATTACAGCAAGCCAGTTATCAATGTAACTAACATTATCTGTTATTTTATTTTCAAATCCTAACATAGCGCAAAGAAATGCA
>CAILUD010000222.1 GCA_903837285.1 uncultured Bacteroidota bacterium
AACGTTACCAGCAAGTATAAAAAACAGAAATCATTTACATCATTAATAAAAAAAATAAAAATGGAAACAACAAACGGATTTGAAATTGACTTTTTGCCACAAGGGACTGGTGCCGATGGTGGGGATGCAATTGTTATTAGATTTGGGAAATTAAAAGCAACACCACCCGAGCAAAAAGTAATTGTTATTGATGGAGGTTATAAAGCAAGTGCAGCAAGCTTAGTAAATTTAATTAAAAATACTTATAAAACCAATGTTGTTGATTTAGTAATTCTCACACATCCTGACCAAGACCATGCCTCTGGTTTAAGGGTTTTATTTGAAGACACTGAGTTAAAGATAAAAAAACTCGTAATGCATAGACCTTGGTTAAATGATAAAATAAACACTTCCTATTTTAAGGACAAGAAAAAAACAGAAAAAAGTTTAAATAAGCATCTTGAAGAGGCATTCTATTTTGCATTTGACCTATCAGTACTTGCAGAAGAAAAGATTGGAGAATCAAATATTTCAGAACCAAAAGTTGGATCAAAATATTTAGATGACACTTTGACTATATTGGGTCCGACCTTTGAACTTTATAAAGACAGTTTAATCAATTCCGACAAGACACCACCAGCAAAAGACGAATATATTAAAGAATCACAACAAACATTCTCAACTGATGAATCAGAATATGAGGATTATAAAGCAGGGGATAAAATTACTTGGTATGATGAGGAAACAACTAATTGGATAAATGAAACAAGCGTTATTTGTTTATTTGAATATGAAGGAAATAAAATCCTTTTAACAGGTGATGCTGGGAAAAAAGGTTTAAATAATGCATTCGCTTATGCCAAGGAAAAAGGAATTTCTTTAAAGGATTTGAAAATTTTTCAAGTACCGCATCATGGCAGTAGAAAAAATCTCGACCCAGCTTTATTGGATGCATTCAATTCTTCTTTTTGCATTATTTCCTGTCCACCCAAAGGCGACCCTAATCATCCTTCTAGAAGATTAATAAATCTTATGATTCAAAAGGGAAAAAGCGTTTATACAAATTCAAATGGAATGATAAATTGGGGGATAAATAAACCTGAAAGGAACTGGAAATCATCAGAAGCTAAAACAGTTTTTCCTAAAATCGAAAAATAATGACACAAAGAATTGTCTGTGTTGACTTAGATGGCACAATCGCTCATTATGATGAATGGAAAGGCGAAACACATTTTGGGGAACCAATTGATGGTGTAGCTGAAGCATTGTCAAAATTGAAAGAGAATAATTGTTTAGTGATTATTTATACTACAAGGGCGGATAAAGCTTTAATTAAATTATATTTAGAAACTAACAAAGTTCCTTTTGATTTTATTAATGAAAATCCAAACCAGCCAGCTAATGCTATTGGCGGAAAACCTTTTGCAGATGTATATATTGATGATAAAGCAGTTCAATTTAAAGGTGATTGGTCTAAAACAATTGAAGAAGTATTAAACTTTAAAACTTGGGATAAAATGGCAAACATTGACAATGATAGAGCTTTACTCGCAAAGGAGTTTTTAAATCATGATTTCGATCAAAGTTATCAGCAGCTTAGACATTATGACTCTATGAGTTGGGATATTACAAAATTTTGTTTTGTAGAATTACTTGTTGGTATAACTGCAACATGGGTAATTTATGGATTCGCAAAAACACCAGAAAATGCAAATTCTTTTTTTTCTCAGAATTATCTCAAATTGATTCCGTCAATTTTAGGAATTTGCTATATATTTTCATTGTTAGCTTCTTTTTTGATTGCCAGAAACCGTGTATATTATGCCAAAGTTGCTCGTTATATTAATGAACATAGAAATTTCTCACTTGAAATTAAGCCATTAGGGTTTTCAAATTCCACTGAATTTTATACTGCTTTAAACTTCCCACCTGCATTTGATAAATGGAGTACTCACTTAGTTTCTTTATATGTTCTTCAGTTAATTAGTGCTATTATATTTGGTTGTATTTTATTTTGCTTATGCTTACTATATATTGAAAATGATTTTTGGAAATATTTAATAGCTCTTTCAGGTGGTTTAATTTCACTTGTAGTTAATCTTTGGACTAACATAACATATATGAAAAATCAGGACAAAAAACTCGGAATAATACCAGCTGGTAACAAAGGCTAAAATCAAGCGGGCGGATAGTGCCAATTTGAAGGGCGGTGCATCCAATAAACTTTATCGCAGGTTGACTGTGAAGTGCTCCGAAATGCCCGCCAGCTTTTAGCCTCAACCGTTACCTGCAAGCGTTACAAAAAAAATGTATTTCAACTTAAAATAAATAATCTCGTATGACTATTAAAAAATTATTCACCATGACACTTTGAAAACTTTGAGACAATAAATTGGTGGTTTCTTTTGGACAACGGTGAATAAAAAAAATAAATGAAAAAAACAAATTCGCATACAATAGGTGTAAAAGGTATAACTTATCTTGCTAAGACAATTAATCCAGAAATTGGTTCATATTTGAATCATAAAATAAACAATAGTTATAACTTTACAGTTGAATTAAGTAACGGTACAATTAAAATGTCTTTAGAAATTGCTCAAGACTATGAAGCTAGACCAAGTAGCGTTACTTTTGACAGATATGAAATAGTTGCAAAAACATTTTGTAAAACGCTAAATGACTAAAAAACGCCAGCAGGTAACACCACCTACCACAACACCGTGCAGACATTGTCGGTTTGACAATGTCAACAAAACAAAAACTGTTCAGCGGTTTGACAATTTCTGCAAGAAATTGCACGGTGTTGGGTAGCTTCAAACGTTACCCACCATAATAAAAATCGGTATTTCGTTTTGACAATTAAATAAAAAGAAAAATAATTAGACTATTATGCTATATGTTAGGAAACTAATAACAAAAATTCTTAAAATCAAAACTTAAATTGTGTTTAAATAATATTTCATTTAAAATATGGACAACTATTTATGCTATAGAATTGTCTTACTAAATAGAGACGTAAATAACTTTATCTCAGAATTATGAAAAACATTATTTGTATTTTAATTATTTCATTGTTTTTAAACAATGTTAGTGCCCAATGGCAAAAAACTAATGGCCCAAATAGTGGTTTCATAAATTGTATTGTAACCAATGGTGATACTAATATAGTTGGGACTAGCTTTGGTGGCATTTATTTATCACTAAATAATGGAAATAGTTGGTCAACTATTAATAATGGACTACCTAATAATGATATTTTATCCTTAGCAATTAATGGAAACAGTATCTATGCAGGAACTGATGGTGCAGGAATGTTTGTGTCTACTGATAATGGTGCACAGTGGAATAGTATTAGTTCTTCATTATCAAGCTATCAAATTGCTTCAATAGTTATTAAAGACACATGCATTGTTGCGGGAACATTAAATAATGGTATGTTTATTTCTACGGATAATGGGAATAATTGGACAGTAATAAACACAGCTTATTCCTATTTGTCTGTTAAAGCTTTTACAATTTATGGTAATAAAATATATGCAGCTACCAGTGATGGTATTTTAATGTCATCAAATAATGGTATTAGCTGGTCATGTATTAGTACAAGCCTTAGTCATGATTTCTATTCTGTTGCTGTTAGTGGTAACAATATCTTTGCAGGGACTAATGGATATGGATTGTTTCGGTCCACAAATAATGGTGCAAGCTGGAATAATTTAAATAATGGAATAACTTGTCCCCAAGTTTTTGCATTAACAATAAATGGAGCCAGCATATTCGCAGGTGGTGGTGGCACAAGTGGTGGCGGTGGTGTTTATAGATCAATAGACAATGGGAATAGTTGGACTAAATTAATTAATGGTATTACAGACACACTTATTTACTCTTCTGCAACAAATGGAACCAATATTTTTTTCGGAGCATGTGGTGGAGGTGTATATCGAACCACTGATAATGGAGATTCTTGGGCATCTATTAATATAGGTTTAAATAATTCTATTGTTACTGCAATTGCTATTAAAGGAAATAATGTTTTTGCATCAACACAACAAGGAAGAGGTTTATTTTTAACAACAGATAATGGAAATAATTGGTCTGAAATTAATTCTGGATTAACTAATTACGACATATTTGATTTAGCTATTATGGATAGTAATTTATTTGTTGGGTCTAATGGAGGAGTTTACATTTCAACAAATAATGGCAACAGTTGGACTGCTATTAATAATGGTTTGACATGTATCGCTGTTAGAGCATTAACAAGTAATGGAGATACCATTTTTGCTGGAACACTTAATGGAATATTCAGGTCATATGATAATGGTAACAATTGGACATTAATAAATACAGGACTTCCGTCAAGTCCATCTATTAGTGCTATAACAACATGTGGACTATACATTATTGCATCAGTCCAAAATTATGGAATATTTATTTCATCTGATAATGGAAACAGTTGGACAGCCGCAAATAATGGCTTACCGCTTCCTCTCTTTATTAATAAACTTGCAACGAAAGGTAATGATATTTATGTTGCAACATGGAGTCATGGTGTATACTTGTCGTCAAACAACGGAAGTAGTTGGAATGCAATAAATACAGGGTTGACAAATCTAAATCTATATACAATAGCGGTAAAAGACAGTAATATTTATGCTGGTACCTTTGGGAATGGAGTATTTGTTTCATCAGACAATGGTCTTAATTGGACGTCATTAGGTACAAGTTTAGCAAATCCAAATATTCGATCATTAGCTATAGGAGACAATTATATTTTCGCTGGCACCCGTGGAAGCGGTGTATGGTCAAAAAGCAAATCGCCTTTATATATAAATAATCTTTCGGATAGTCACCTTTTAATTTATCCTAATCCGACTAATGGCGTAATAAATATTTCAAATTTTAATAATATTAAATCTATAAGAATTTTAAATATCATTGGAAAAGAAGTTTTCTATAAACTAATAAACAATGAACAGAATAATGTAATAATTGATATTTCATCCCTTTCTAAAGGAATTTATTTTGTTAAAATTGACAATGGAAAGAAAGTGCATATTGAAAAAGTTGTTCTTAATTGACAAAAACAATAATTACGGTGGGTAACACTATGTTAGAATTTAGCAGGCTGTTATGGGCAACTTGACACAGAAAACAAAAGTCAAACCTTTTAACGGTTTGACACCAATTGCAAGCAATTGCCTGCCAAATCCAACATGCCAACGTTAGCCATCATAGTTAAAAAAAAAAAAAAACAGATATTTATTATTTCCTCATTGCATTTGAAAATGAAAACAAAATGACTAGATATCTAAGCCAAACTCTGCCGACACACGCCTCTCACTGGCTTGCTCAGTACGTGCTATCGCATACAGCTTTGTTCCGTTTGAGATCTCCCCTTGCCGGCTTCCCTCGCTTACGCACATCCGACACACAACTTTGGGCTGACATTGAAACTTATCGCTATCTGATAATAAAAAATAAACTACGAATGGCTAACACCACCTACCACAACACCGTGCAGACATTGTCAACTTGACAATGTCAACAAAACAAAAACTGTTCAGCGGTTTGACAATTTCTGCAAGAAATTGCACGGTCTTGGGTAGCTTAAAACGTTAGGCACTATAAATGGATTAAAGATTCAAACAACTTTTATACTAGAACAACTATTATGAAATATACAGTTAAATATCAAAACCTATGAAAAAAGTATTTCTTTTAATTTTCACATTTGCTCTAACAAATATTGCTATTGGACAAACCTACGTAATTTCTGGTAATCCAACTTTTGATAGTGTTATAGTTGCTCCTAATAACTTAACAATTAATGATAGTGTTAATTTCTTTATTTACATGTCAACTGAAGCTCAAGATATGTGCATTACTAAATTCAGAGACTCCTTAGGTAACCAAATCCATAATGTTAAAATAAGTAACGACTCTATATACATTTATGAATACTCAATGTGGCCATTAACGTGTTCTACAAGTTTATTTATAGACACTATTCAATTTTCCAATTTAATTTTAAGCCAATATAAAGTAGTATTAATTAATATGTATAAGATTTTAATGTGGCCAGACTCACCCCCACATTACATTGATACAGCTGAATTTAATCTTTCATTAAATATAAATATTGATGAAAACATGAAAGAAAACAATTTAATTACAATATATCCAAATCCGACAACTGGAAAAATTAAAATAAATAGTGAGAATATTAAAAACATGTTTGTTGTAAATCAAATAGGTACAACTATTTTAAAAACAGAAAAAACAAATGAAGTTGACTTGGACAATTTCCCAAAAGGAATATACTTTATCAAAGTCATCACTGACAAATTCGTGTATAATGAAAAAATAATCCTACAATGACATAACAATTTACAGTGCCTAACACAACCTTGGCATAACTGGGCGGGCGGTTGTTCCATGACAACAGTAACAAAGCTCATACACCCCAGCGGCTTGACATCCACTAGGGCTAATCGCCCAGCTATGTCAAGCTCCAACCGTTATGCACAAGCTGTAAAAAAACAATGTGCATCGAAATGACTTTACTTTAATAAATATTAAATATGAACGACAATTATATTGATTCTTTTAAACAGATCACTAGCTTTTCTGATAGTGAGTTGACAATTGTATTGAAATATTTTGAAAAAAAAACCATAAAGAAGAAAACTAATCTTTTGCAAGCAGGTAAAATTGCG
The DNA here is from genome assembly GCA_903837285.1 of uncultured Bacteroidota bacterium. GTDB lineage: Bacteria > Bacteroidota > Bacteroidia > Bacteroidales > GWA2-32-17 > GWA2-32-17. The sequence continues at coordinate 6,696 of CAILUD010000222.1, forward strand.
AATGAAGTATATTTTATCATATCAGGGTGCATGCGACTTTTTTGCGAAAAAGATGGGGTAGAACTTTCAACTTACTTCTTTACAGAACGAACATTTGCTGGTTCATACGCCAGTTTCATCTCAAGAAAACCAAGCCAACATTCTATAGAAACAGTAGAGGATTGCCAAGTACTATCTCTTTCTTATCAAGCATTGCAGGAATTGTATAATATATTTCCAAAAATGAATGAATTTATTCGTAAATCAATTGAAGAACGATTTGTAGTAATTCACGATTTATTTACATCATATATTTTAAATAGTCCCGAAGAAAGATATTTAAGTCTATTAAAAGACAGCCCTGACTTGCTTAATAGAATTCCACAACATCAAATTGCCTCATTCTTAGGAATTACTCCAGTTTCATTAAGTCGAATTAGAAATCGAGTTGCAAAAAAGTAGTATTCTCATTTCTTATCTTTAGATATCGTTTTTACTTTTCATTGCGTTGTATTTTTGTATTATTAATTTAAAATAATATGAAAAAGAAATTCAAAATTGTACTTTTTGTACTTGGAACACTAATAGCATTAGTATTAATTATCGGAGGTTACTTCTTTTATAAGTTCAACTCAGAAACAAAAAAAATGCACCCTGTTGCAACAGGAAAAATTGTGGACAATATTTACGCCATCAAAGATGAATTCGTAAATATGTATCTCATAAAGGATAGCAATCAATATATTGCAATTGACGCAGGAAAAGATATTGATGTTGTTGCATCAGAACTGAAGAAATTGGACATCAATCCTGATATGGTGATTGCTGTGTTGCTTACTCATACAGATATGGATCATGTTGCAGGAGTTCCATTATTTAAAAATGCAAAAATTTACATTTCAAAACAGGAAGAAATGATGCTCACCGGAGAGAAACAAAAAATTCCAGGAGTGAGTAACAGCCTAAGTCGAAAAGATTATATTAAGCTTGATGACAAACAATTATTAAAAATCGGAAAAGAAAATACTTTTACTATTTTAACTGAAGGACATACTACAGGATCAATGTGCTACCAAGTAAATGACAAATATTTATTTACGGGCGATATTCTTAGTATAGTAGATGGAAAATTGGGACCTTCAGTGAAATTTTTTGACTTGGATCATGAGATGGCAATTAAATCTATTTCAAAGATTACAAAATTACCAAATGTAGAATACATTTTTACGGCACATTTTGGCTATTCAAATGATTACAAGAATGCAGTTAAAGATTGGAAAGAATAAATTTAATAACAACCCGAATAAAGATTAAAATGTCAATAGGAAATCCGAACTCAAGACTAGAAGCTTTTTGCGATGGAGTATTTGCAATTGCACTAACATTATTGATTATCGACATAAAAATTCCTTCTACAATAGAAATTAATAACACTACTGATTTATGGCTTGCAATAAAGCATATTATCCCATCAATATTTGCATTTGTTTTAAGTTTCATAATTATACTTATCACTTGGGTGAATCATCATAACAGTTTCACTCTAATTAACAAATCATCCAATACATTTATTTATGCAAACGGCTTTTTATTACTAACAGTTGTTTTTATACCTTTTCCAACTTCATTATTAGGTGAACATCTATTAACTGACCACGCTTCGCCAGCAGTAATCTTGTATACTTCCATTATTGCTTTTCAAGGGTTGGGTTGGGTTTTATTGAGCGGTGCATCACTCAAAAGTAATTTAGCTAAAAATGAAAAAGCAATTTCCAAAATTAAAATTAACCTTAGAAACGGATATGTTACATTCTTAACTTATTCTCTGCTTGCAATATTATCATATTGGATCCCGCTTTCTATTGCAATAATTACTACCTTTACAATGATTTTCTGGTTGATTTATGGTCTAAAATTAAAACATGAATAATTCATGAGTTAAATTATTATATTAAAATAAGCCTGTAGTGAAATTAGTATATATTATATTTTGTACAATATTAATATTTAAAATATCAATCGCACAATCTTTTGATACTACAAAAGTTTTGTTTATTGGTAATAGCTTTACAAGTCAAAACAATCTACCTTCAATTTTTCAACAACTTGCACAAAGTGCAAATAAAAAAGTTGTTATTGCTTCTCATATGCCTGGTGGTATTTCAGTTGGTGATATTTCTCAAGGTACTTCTGCACATATGAATAATCCACTTGTATATTCGCTAATTAAAAGTAACGATTGGGATTATTTAGTTTTGCAAGACAACCAAGGTCGTTTTTGTTTAGGTTACGGACAATTTCCTGCTTCCAGCTTAGTAATTGAAGGTCATTTAAAAATTCTTGACTCACTTCTTTTTTATCATCCTTGTGCGCATGTTCTTTGGTATGCCGGCTTTGGTCCAAAATACGGATATCCACCCTATGGTAATACTGGAGCTGCTTTAATTGATAGCATTTATCATAATTATCAATATCTGCATGAGATGGCTGGGCAAATAATTGCACCCATTGGTCCTGCATTTCTAAGAATAATTACAGGATTTCAATCAATTAATCTTTGGGGACCAGATGATACTCACCCTTCTTTATATGGATCATTTCTTATTGCAAATGTTTTATATACGACAATATTTAAGAGTTCGCCAATAACTAGTTCCTATAATCCGGGTATTTCCTTGTCTGAAGACTCATTACTTAAAAATATTGCCTTTCAAACAACCATTGACAGTTTACACAATACTGGACTTTTAAATATCACACCTAATATTAATCAAATCGGAAATACATTATCTGTTAATGGATATCCAAACTGTAATTGGTTTTATAACAACATGCCATATATTTCTAATAATTGTTCAATAATAATAAATCAATCTGGCGTATATTCAGCTAATGTTTCAGATATTAATGGTTGTAATTTAAATACTCTAGAACAAACATATTTTCTTACTGAGGTTTCTGAAATTTCGGAAAATGATAATAATACTATTATTTTATATCCTAATCCAGCAATAAATCAAAATAATTTAAATGTAAAAAATAGATTTAATGAAAGTATTGAAATTAGTTTTTATAATATCTTAGGAGAAATAGTTTTAACTAAAGTATTGAATTCTAATCAAAATCAAGTAAATATTTTAAATTTAAAAAATGGAATTTATTTAGTTACTTTTAAATCTGAAAATATTAGCAGAAAACAAAAATTAATTATTAAGAACAATTAATAATGACTGAGACAATAACATTTGGTCTATTATGTTTCACTTCTTTTTTTACATTAATTAATCCGCTTGGCACTATGCCAATATTTATGACAATGACAGCGGATTTAACAGTAAAGGACAATAACTACAAGCAGGTGCCTGCCAAATTCAACCCCAAACAGCTATGCATTCATATTGGCATAATTAATATTAATAAGTATTTTAAATGTCTAGTTTATATCCCCAATAGAATGGAAAACAGATTATTTGCCGTACCTAAAAATTAATATAAAATTTATATATTGCACTTTATAAAGGGATATATTTTTATCAATGAGAACTTGATGAAAATATATTTTCATTGTAATATATCAAATGAAAATATACTCAATATTATTAAGTGTCAGTTTGATTATTTGTTCATTTATAAACATATATGGACAAAACCCGAAGAAACTCGATTCCTTATGGGATGTATATCACAAAGCAAAACATGATACAACACGCATCCAATTTATGCTTGAGATGGGGAGCCTTTATCAATCTGAAAAACCAGATTCTGCACTTTATTTCTATAACAAAGCATTAGAACTGACCATTAAGCCTACTAATAAAACAATTAAGCGCAAAATTTTATTACTAAAATCTAAAATACTCCAAGGGATTGGACAGATTCAATCTGATGATGGCAGTTACAATGAATCTCTTATTAATTATAGTAAAGCTTTAAGTATTTCAGAATTATTAGGCAACAAAGATGGCATGTCTGACTGTTATAACTGTATAGGAAGCATTTACTTATATCTAGGCACTTATGATAAAGCTTTGGAATATTATTTAAAATCATTAAAAATCTCAGATTTACTGGGCGATAAAGTCAGCATATCTACTAGTTACAGCAATATTGGAAGTGTTTATTATTATCAAAGCGCTTATGATAAAGCAATTGAGTATTATTTAAAATCTCTGAAAATAGACGAAGAATTAGGTGATAAAAAAGGTATGTCTACATGTTATAACAATATAGGACTAATTTATGGCGAAATGCGTAATGATAACAAAACAATAGAGTTTTTTCTAAGATCTCTGAAAATAGATAAAGAACTAGCGGATAAAGATGGAATGTCAACTTGTTACAATAATATCGGCCTTGTTTATGAGGGGCAGGGCAATTATGACCAAGCAATTAAATATTATTTAAATTCTTTGAAAATAAGTGAAGAGTTAAACGATAAAAACGGGATTGTTTTAGTGTCGGGGAATATTGCAAATCTCCATATTAATATTGCTGATTCTTCGTTAGTTCATGGTAAAAGGGATAGAAACTGGGAGGAACACATAAAAAAAGCTATAGAGTATGGAGAAAACGCTTATATGATAGCAAAAGAGATTAATTCATCTTCTGCAATCTATAGGGCTGTTGAAACACTATATAGAATATATAAAGTCACTGGAAATTATAAAAAATCACTAGAATTTGCTGAGCTTTTTATTATTACTAAAGATTCCATTTTCTCGGAAGAGAAAACAAATGCTCTCGCTGAAATGGGAGCCAAATATGAAACTGAAAAAAAACAATTAAAAATTGCAAAATTGCAAAAACAAAAAGAGCTTGATGATATAACTATTGAGACTAGTTTGGACAAAAACCAAAAACTACAAATAATAATTATTTCTTTTATTTTTTTCTTTCTAATTGTTGTGGTTTTTTCTATTACCCTTTTTAAAATGTTCAGACAGAAAAGAAAAGCTAATCTAATTCTTGCAGCAAAAAACTTTGAAATCCAACAAAAGAATGAGGAAATATCATTTCAACATGACTTTGTTAATAAGCAAAAAGAACATATCGAAATTATTCATAAAAAAGTAACAGATAGTATAAACTATGCTAAAAGAATTCAGGAGGCGGTATTCCCCACAAGAGACGCTGCAAATAATATATTTGGGGAACATTTTATTCTTTTTAAACCAAAAGATATTGTTTCGGGTGATTTTTATTGGGGTACACGTATTAACCAATGGCTAATAGTAACAGTAGCAGACTGCACTGGACATGGCGTTCCAGGTGCTTTCATGAGCATGCTTGGTATTTCATTTTTAAACGAAATCGTACGTAAAAAAGAAATAACGAAAGCAAGTACCGTACTTGACAATTTACGTTTATCAATAATTGAAGCATTACAACAAAAAGGATATTATGGCGAACAACAAGACGGGATGGATATTGTTTTTTGTGCAATAAATTTAAACACGTTAGAAATGCAAATTGCAGGTGCAAATAATCCTTTAATCATTGTTAAGTATAACAAAGAAATTCTTGAAATAGAACCCGATAAACAACCTATCTCCATTTATGAAAACATGAAACCTTTCACTAATCATCAAATTCAATTTAATAAAGGTGATTGCATCTACTTAACTAGTGATGGATATCAAGACCAATTTGGTGGGAAGGAAAATAAAAAATTCAAAGCAAAGCAACTTAAAGATTTATTCGTTAATATTTCAGAAAAGACAATGAACGAACAAAATGAAATATTAGATAAAACATTTGAACATTGGAAAGATAAACATGAACAAGTTGACGATGTAACAATATTAGGATTAAAATTATAAAAAAAAATTGCTCATTATATTTCAAAATAACTAATTATGACAGAAGCAATAACATTTGGTCTATTATGTTTCACTTCTTTTTTTACATTAATTAATCCGCTTGGCACCATGCCTATTTTTATGACAATGACAGCGGATTTAACAGATAAAGACAGAAATAAAATTGCTAGAAAAGCAACCTTGGTTTCGTTATTTACAATTATTGCATTTGCTTTATCTGGTCAGTTATTATTTAATTTTTTTGGAATTTCTGTTAATAGCTTTAGGATTGTTGGTGGTGTTATCTTTTTTATGATGGGTATGGACATGCTTCAAGCAAGACTAGGTCAAGTTAAAATTAAAGACTCAGAAGTTAAAAGTTATGTTAATGACATCTCTATTACACCTTTGGCTATTCCAATGATATGTGGGCCAGGTGCAATTACCAATTCTATTGTACTTATGGAAGATGCAACTACTCTTCAAAAAAAAATAGTACTCTTTGCAGCAATTGTCATAACAATGTTTATTACTTATTTAATTCTTTTTAGTTCTTCAAAAATCATTAAAATATTAGGACAGACAGGCAATAACGTAATGATGCGATTAATGGGACTTATTGTTATGGTTATTGCTGTTGAGTTTTTCTTCAGTGGACTTAAACCCATAATTTTAGGAATGATTAATTAATATTTAATTACTACATTCTAAAAATAAAACTCGAAAATAACCGCCGGTGCATAACACACGTTTGGCAAAAACTGGGCGGGTGGTGCATTTTGACAATGACAACAATATACAATAGCGGTAACGGTTTGACGCCCTCTGCGGCTAATCGCCCAGCTTTTCCAAGCGCCACATGTTAGTGCCAATGCTAAAAAAAAATAAACAGAATAATAAGTGCGGTGTCAGCACTATAATCACTGACAGTAAAATTATGAAAACTAAAATGTATAGTCTATTATTTGTTTTTATACTTATGGTTGTAATAAACCAAGCAATTGCTCAATCGCCACAATGGCAGTGGTCTAAAAACTCAGGTGGATCAAGTCGTGATTATACCGGAGGCATTGCCACCGATGTAAGTGGAAATATTTATGTAGCTGGTAGTTTTTATAGTACTTCCATAAATTTCGGAACAATCACTTTAACCAATGCAGACAATACAGGAAATACTCAAGATATTTTTATTGTGAAATACGATAGCAGTGGCAATGTCATTTGGGCTAAAAACGCTGGTGGGCCAACTAATGATGATTCTGGTGCTTCTATAGTTACCGACCCCATTGGAAATATTTATTTAGCTGGTAGTTTTTATAGTCCTTCCATAAATTTCGGAACAAATACTTTAACCAATACGGACAATACGGGAAACACTCGAGATATTTTTATTGTGAAATACGATAGCAGTGGCAATGTCATTTGGGCTAAAAACGCTGGTGGGCAAAAAAATGAAGGTGGTGCAGGTATTGTAACTGACGCCAGCGGAAATGTTTATATGACTGGTACTTTTTATAGTCCTTCCATAAATTTCGGAACAAATACTTTAACCAATACAGACAGTACTGGAAATACTTGTGATATTTATATAATGAAATATGACAGTAGTGGCAATGTTCTATGGGCTAAGAGTGCTGGTGTACCGGGTTGGGATTATGTAGAATCTATCGCTAAAGATTTCAGCGGAAATGTTTACATAACTGGTGAATTTGGAAATACCCCCATTACTTTCGGAACAATCACTTTAACCAATGCAGGTAGTAAAGATATTTTTATAGTTAAATACGATGGCAGTGGCAATGTAACCTGGGCTAAAAGAGCTGGTGGAACGGCGTGGGACGAGGGCAATGGTATCTTCATTGACACAACAGGAAATATTCTTTTAACAGGTTATTTTGAGAGTTCTACCATCAGTTTCGGAACAACTATTTTGTCCAATCAAGGTTCCTCTGATATTTTTATTGCAAAATACGATACATCGGGAAATGTTCTTTGGGCTATAAGAGCGGGTGGAACATTGGCAGATGAAGGTAAAAAAATCATAACAGATGCAACAGGAAATGTATACATAATTGGTGACTTTGCAAGTTCATCCCTCAATATAGGGACTACCACTTTAACTAATGAAGGACTTAGTGATATTTTTATTATGAAATACGACGACACCGGTAATCCTCTCTGGGCTAAAAGTGTAGGAGGATCAAGTATAGATTGGGGCAAAGGAATCGCCACAGATGCCATTGGAAATACTTACATTATAGGTGAATATTATTATTCATCTATTGTTTTCGGAACAGACACCTTAACCAATGCAGGCTATTCCGATATTTTTTTAGCCAAACTAAATGCTGGAGTTACAAATATAGAAGAAATTAGTTTTACTGATGATTGTACTATTTTTCCTAATCCATTTTCCACACAAGTAACTTTGCGTACAAAAGTACAGTTGAAGAACGCAACCCTTCAGGTGATCAATTGTCTCGGCCAGACAATAAAAGAAATAGAAAATATCAGTGGGCAGACAACTTCTCTCATGCGTGACAATCTCGAAACAGGAATTTATTTTCTTCGTCTCACACAAGGTAACAAAGTAATTACAATCAAAAAAATCGTAATCGCTGATTGACACACTAAAGATAAAGCACAGGCACTAACACGCACTAGAAACTGGTTACCGACACATAAATCAATCTAATTCGCACAATAACAGGTCATTGCATTGCCTTGGGTATAGGGTGTCAAGGGGGCTCTTAACATTGTGAAATGAACAATTAGCAACGTGTAAATAAATCATTGTAGTAGAAATGTCACCATGACCCAATAAATCTTTTACTGTAACAATATTCACACCGTCTTCTAGTAAGTGGGTTGCATAGCTATGTCTAAGGCTATGTATACTCACTTTTTTATTTATTTTGGTTTTCTTTAAAGCTTGTCTCATTATCCAGGCAATTCCTGTTCTGCTGTAAGAACGATTTTTATCATTACCATAAAATAACCAATCTTTCGGTTTCTCTTCCTCAAGATATTTTTTTAGCCCGTGGGCCATGTATATAGAAAGAGGTACCATGCGGTCTTTTTTGTATTTGCTTTGACGAATATGAATGGTTCTCCGTTCAAAATCTATATCAGAAATTTTAAGATTTATTACTTCCCTTGAACGTAAACCTGCTGAGTAAACAAGAGTTAAAACTACACGATGTTTTAGAAGCTTAGAAGCCACAAAAAGTTCTTTAAGATCACTGCGATTTAATACAACTGGTAAATGAAATTCTTCTTTTATAGAAGGCAAACTTATTGCTCTGTCTTCTTTGCCTATGTGACGAAAATAATATCTTAAACCATAAACCATGTGTTTAAAATAGCTTCGTGATGGGCAATTGGCTTGGGATGCTAACTTAAATAGGTATTTATTGATTTGTTTATTTGTAATGTAAATTGGAAGTTTTCCGAAGTGAAGGCTAATTTTTGCAATTTGGTTTGAATAGTTTTTTAAAGTGTCAGCACTTTTTCCTTCAATAGTAATTTGCTGTTTAAGTGCTTTTAAGGCTTTAGCAAAACCATAGATTTTAATGGAGGCTTTTTCAGTTAATGAAAGATTCAGTTTTTTTTCATGATAAAATTATTTGTTTATTATTAAATGCAATATAATGTGAAACAAAATATTAAAAAAACATAAATGTATTAATTATGTTTCATATTCTTAATAATAACCATATTTGTCAATAATAACTCTTATGTTTTTTTCCTTTGTTAATTTATCCATTCTAGCCGGTGCATTAAATCCATTCTTCCTTGCATAAATTAGATTTTGCACACACCTGGCAGAACATGCATAGGTGTTGTATTTATTGCTTTCATAAGGACTTCCACAGAACCAACAAATTTTTAAATACTGAGTACGCTTAATTGTTTTCACTTGAGCTGATCCTAAAGTTTGATTGTAGTTTCGTTTTTCATCCACAATTTTTACCCCAATAATATTGGATCTGTTCATTTCATCTATAGTCAAATTTTTATTCATATATTTTTTTAATACAAAGATACACCAGGTGAAATGAGCAGATTCCTTTATACAATGTTATTCCGGTTTAATTGCCGTAATTTTCCTAATTGATTTCGTATTTACATCCAAAATGTATCGACACTATATCAAAGTTTGATCGAGTTTATATCCAATATCCATCGATGATACATCCATTTTACTATGAATCTTTATCTATGAAAATTGCCGAATTTATTGGGCGGAAGTGTATTTTTTGTGCAATATTTGCTGTTTTTCTTTTAATATATAACAACTCTCTGCATTACCCGCCTTATTGTATTATGAGTATTTTGGCTATTAATACAATATTGTTTTGTGTATTTATACACTTGAGTTGGCAAAATGGATTTTTGCTGATTTACGGAAAGAAAAACAGGCAAGGTCTGGGTGAAGCCTGTGCAGGTTCGGGTGCAGCGAATTTTCTTTCCGTAACCGAAAAGAAAACTCAATGAAATTAATCTACAAGCTCAGGAACTTTAGATTTATCAAGTATAAAATCAGCAGACTGTTGAGCTTGTGAAGAAGCTTGTATTACAAACTTTTTATCATTACGCATTACAGCAAGCCAGTTATCAATGTAACTAACATTATCTGTTATTTTATTTTCAAATCCTAACATAGCGCAAAGAAATGCA